>JAIRLS010000082.1 GCA_031259205.1 Bacteroidales bacterium
ACAGGTTATATTATGGAATATGGCAACGAAACAGATGAATTGCGAACGTTTCAAAAATATATTGTTACTTTTACTGAACACTCAAGTATGGAATGAATTAAAAACAGTTACAATTAAAAATAAACAGTTATGAATAGAAGATTGCATTTTTTTGCTCATGTAATTTGTGGATTAGGGGCAGTAGCCGGATTCGGCGCCATATTCATGTTATTATGGAATGCGCTTGTTCCCTCCATCTTTGGAATCACTGCCATAAACTTTTGGCAGGCGTTAGGTTTGTTGATTTTACTCGCCGGATTGAGTAAATTTATGGTTATCTCGGCATTTTTAGGGATGAGAGGATACAGACATAATCCCATCCATGAAAAATGGCGTAAAATGACTCCCGAAAAACGGGAGGAATTTATCCGCCGCCACCGGCATTTCGGTCATTTCAATCGCGATTCGTTTAACAAAGAGGACGAGTCTGAAAAGAGCGATCAACGTGGCGAAGGCAAACAGGGATAATCTCGAAAAACTGATTGCAGCGTATCAACCGCGATTGATATCTTTTATCCGCCGGCGGGTTAATAATGCGGAAGATGTGGAAGATATTATGCAGGACGTTTTTTATCAGCTGGTAAAAACGGTCGAAACCTCCATGCGCCCGATAGAACAGGTGGCGGCATGGCTGTACCGCGTCGCACGGAACATGATTATCAACAGGGATAAAAAGAAACGGGAGGAAGAGTTCCCCACATTCCGTTATGACAAAGAAGGCTTTTTAGCGGAAGAGCCGTCCGACGTCCTGTTCGGTAATGACAGCGAGCCGGCAACGCCCGAAACGGAATATTTGAGGTCGCTGGTGTGGAAAGAACTTGAAGCAGCCCTTTCCGAATTGCCACCCGAACAAAGGGATGCATTCGAACTGATGGAATTAGACGGATTGCCGGTAAAGGAAGTGGCAAAGATTGCGGGAGTCCCTGTCGGTACGTTGCTGTCCCGCAAGCATTATGCCGTTGTACACCTGCGAAAACGGATGAAAGAACTGTATGACGATATTCTTCGCTACTGATTGCCCGTAATAGCATGTATATCAATACGCATCATTGCCCGTCAGGACATCCCTTTTCCTATTGATATTGTTCCCTTGACGGACAATAATATAACTGCTTTCATTTACCGTATTCATCATTCTTGCGAGGTTTCACATGCGGTAGGAAGACGGCCACGACGCCCATCAGGGGGATGAATGCGCAGATTTTATAGACATATTCCAGCCCGTTGTTGTCGGCGAGGGAGCCGAGTATGGCTGCGGCGATGCCTGCAATACCGAAGGCAAGTCCGAAGAAAAGCCCTGAAATCAGTCCTATTTTGGTGGGAAGCAGTTCCTGTGCATATACCAGAATGGCGGAAAAGGCCGATGAGAGGATGATGCCGATCATCACGCTGAGGACGCATGTCCATGTCAGGTTGGCATAGGGCATCATCAGCGAGAAGGGCGCCGTTCCGAGGATTGAAAACCAGATGACCCACTTTCTGCCGAACCTGTCGCCGATGGGGCCTCCCAGGAAAGTACCTGCCGCAGAAGCCAACAAATACACGAAAAGGAAAATCTGCGATTCCTGATTGGTGAGGCTGAACTTCTCAATCAGATAGAAGGTGTAAAAACTGCCTAAGCTGGCCGTATAAGCATGTTTGGAAAATATCAGCACCAAAAGGATGAACAGGGAGAAATAGATTTTCTTTTTGGTTAACCGTACGCGGTGGATGATTGTTGGAGGGACGGCGCCTGTTCGCGCCGACCTGATGACGGATTTGTACCACCGGACGACAGGCGTTTTGGTGAGCAGCGAAATAATGGCGATGCCTGCCAATATTACGATATACCGTTGTCCGTGTGGCGCCACGATAGCCGCAGCCAGCAACGGGCCGAGAGCGCCGCCGAAATTGCCGCCTACCTGAAAAATGGACTGTGCAAGTCCGTGCCTGCCGCCCGAAGCATGGTGCGTCAATCGCGACGCTTCGGGGTGGATGACGGATGATCCCAAGCCGACGAAAGCAACCGAAAGCATCACCCAATGGATGGAAGGGGCAAATGCCAGAATGACCAGACCGGTCATCGTTGAAATAGTTCCGGCGCTCAAGTACCACGGTCGGGGGTATTTGTCGAACACAATTCCCGCAACAGGCTGGAAAACGGAAGCGCATATCTGGTAGACGAAGACAATCCACCCGATCTGCCCGAAGGTGAGGGAAAGCTGATCCCTAATGACGGGATATACCGCAGAAACGGCGGATTGAAAGGCGTCGTTGAACAGGTGAGCAAGGCTCAGGTATAAAAGAATGGAGAGAGACGTCCCCGTATGTGGTGATGATATTTTCACGGTCACTTTGTTTTTCTTGAAGCCTATCAAAAAGGATGCCGTAACCGTAGCATCCCGGAATCAGGGTACATTTTTTCTTCCTGCGGCAACCATTCGTTGCGGCATTATGCCGGCAACAATTCGTCCAGCATCGCGACAATTTCCTTTCGCAGTTCAATGGCTCGCAAGTAGAACCGGTCGCCGCGAAACCAGAAACGGAAACGGCGGAACCGGTTGAACTGCTTCCCAACGATGATTTTACTGTGAATGTAGATAATCAGGCTGATCGGAAGAGTTACCAGAAACAGGAGCGCCATCCATAACTTGCCTGTCATGTACCACGCCGTAACGAACAGTATCATATACCATATCGGAAAGGCAAACAGTACGCCGATCACAAAATGGAATGACGAATGAAGCATTTGGTCTTTGATGCGCCTTGTGAAAAACGTACTTGTGTTGAACGGTATGGCATTGAACACGAAGCCATAGATGATAAACGGGATGACCAGTAAGGCCAGAAGGAAACGCAGCAGGAAAGTGCCGAAAGAGAGTTTTTGCCGGAAAATCCAGTCGCGCAGGTATATCTTGTCCAGCAACCGTCCATATTCTTTGGCTGTTTTCAGCAAGCGGTCGTAGCGAGGGGGATTTTCTTCTCGCAGCCGGTTGATCGACGCCACGATTTCCTTGTCGGCTGCCAGCAGGTTAGGGAAGTAACGCACGGATTTTTTTCGTTTCCGCAGGTAGTTTCGGTCATACAGGGTACGGAGCAGGTTGTATTCTTCGTACAGCGACTTGTCTTCGATGTCGAGCATCAAATCTTTTACTTTTTCGCGGGCGCGGTCGGTGAGTATTTTTTGGGCGCGTTGGGGGTGTTGCCTGTAGGTTTCGTACAGGTCTTCAAATGTAAAAGGTTCGCCGATAGCGATGATCAGTTTGTTCTGCACTCCGAAATAATCGGAGTAATGATTGGACATGGGCAGGATGTGGATGCGTTTTTCAAAGTTCGTCAGTTCTGCCGCTTTAAAGGCGATGCGGGCAAATCCTTTTTTGAATGTTCCCAGATGGTGGCAGTCTTCATGCCCTGCTTCCGGGAACAGGCATACCACGCCGTTATTAACAAGCACTTTTGCCGACTGGTTGAAGATTTCGGCATTGTCGTCAAGTCCTTCCTTGCCGACGTCCACCGAACGGAAAGCGGGCATGATTTTCAGCCAGCGCAGCAGTATTGCCGCTATTTTGTACCGGAAGATATCCGCTCGTGCAATGAATACCACGTAGCGCCCGTCCCGTCTGAAAGAAAACAGGATTCCCAAAGCGTCCGTCAAGCCGTTTTGATGGTTGCTGATAGCGACAACGGGTTCTCCGTGAGGAATCCGCTCCTTATGCAGCACGTAGTAGCGGGAATAATAAATGAAATTGTGGACGAAATTGACGTATCCGTACAATATCCGGTAATGGATATTGGTTTTGCTGATGTTCTCGAAACTAATCATCTTTTTTCCCGTTATGGTTTTGATAAGTTGAAATGTGACGTTCCACCTTGCTTCCGTAGATGTCGTTGATGGTGATCATCAAACCGGTTTCTTCCACTCCGCCGAAGAAGGGATTAAGGGCAGTTCCGAAAATCCGCATAGACGGCGACAGGTTCATGTAGGAATTGATCATGGGCGGAATATTTTCCCCGTAACTTCTTACTTTCTGGAAGAGTATCCTGTAATCGTCTTCGTAGGTGTTGCCCGTGAAGATGCGGTTCATTTCATTTTCGTCGATCTCCGGTTGAAGGAGCAGGTTTTCCCGGGGGTAAATCAACCGTTCCCTGTCGCCGAAATGTTTGTTAAGGAAGTACAGGATCATGTTGCGGGCATTTTTGTTGTAGGAGGTGTACATGGTGGCTTTGCCGAGGAAATAACGCTTGTCGGGATTCCGCACTACCAGCGCTCCCAAGCCGTCCCACAAATTATCCAGCGAGTACATCCCCTTCCCGAAACGGTTGGTGGATTGAAAAGCGGGTTGTACGAACGAACGTCCCAACTCAATGGTGTACGGCAGGTATTCCTTGACGAAAGTGTCGGAAAAATGGAACAGTTCTGCCGTTGCCAGATTAATGAGGCCATCCGTACCGACGTAGGTTTCGTCGCAAACATGGAACCGGTAGCCGCCGAGGATTTCCTGTTCCGAGCCGTCCCACACGACCAATTGCTTGTAAGGATTTTCGGCAACGTCGTAATGGTCAATATCTATTTCCTCGCCCGTGCCGCCGCCGGCATAACGGAACGACAACTCGCGCAAGCGTCCTATCTCCCGCATCACGTTCGGCGAATCATTGCCCGAAACCACATACAAATCGTTATTGAGTTTGTTGGTTTTGCGCAAAAACTTGTCCGGCGTCAATTCCTTCAATAAAAGCTGTTTATCAACAGGTGCAATAATATCTTTCATTTTTTTTTACCAATAAATTCCACATCAAAGTAGGTTTTGCAAAAGTAGGAAAATTCGATTGTTTTTACCACAACGCTTTTAATGGATATTTTCATACAAAAATATGGAATTTTACATGTTTGGCAGGATTCGACGCCGGATGAGCGGCAGGGGCGGAACATAAACAAGCGTTAGCGTCATGTCGGCAAAATATTGTCGTCATCCTGTGTTTGCGAGGCGCGAAGCCATCCGGAAAATTTATTTCATAAAATCACGCCGTGCGCAGTAGCGTAACGTGTCCTCCTTGTGGGAGGTCTTATTACGGTTTATTATACTATACTCGATATGATTCTGCGGTAATTTTTACCGGATGGCAGTGGTTTTTTTTATTTCCGGAGATATTCTCCAGAGTATGCGGCTCCGACAAAGCCGAAATTGATGTGAAAGAAAGCGAAGTGGAAAGTCTTAACCCAATTTGGCATGTCCGCTCGCGTAACTGACTTGTAATCGCGCGTAAGTGTTGTCTGCACTTTTTACCTTACCTTATCTTTTAGTTGGTTTATCAGGAGAAACTAATCTGTTCCATACCTGAAACTAAGTTATTTCGATTTGTATTTTATTATTATGACCTACATCACAGTATATTGTGACGTAGGTCACAATATACTGTGATGTAGGTCACATATAATTGTGATGTAGGCCACAAATATAATACTTAATTTGAAAACAATTACTTTATACTGTGGTTTCATCTAAAAGACAAGGTCAGATAAGATAAAATGTGCAGGAGGGAAGACCGT
>JAIRLS010000096.1 GCA_031259205.1 Bacteroidales bacterium
TCCTGAAAGTGCATGAACCACCATTCGCCGGTTTGCGTGTTTACCAATCCACCCTGATGCGGCCCGTTGATTTCGGTTTTTCCCTGTGCCAACACCCGCTTTGCTTCATACGGTCCGTAAACCTGCTTCGAGCGTAAAGCCAGCTGCCAGCCTGTTGCAACTCCTCCTGCGGGGGCGAGGATATAATAATATCCGTCCTTTTTGTAGAATTTACCGCCTTCCACCGTATGGTTTACGCCGTCGTTGCCGTCGAAAACAAGCATTTCTTTTCCTGTGGCTTTCGTGCCCTCTTCATTCAGTTCGCAGACGGTCAGGATGCTGTTCAGCCCGGTGCGGCTACCGGCATAAGCGTGAACAAGATAAACCCGTCCGTCGTCATCAAACAGTGGACTTGGGTCAATAAGTCCTTTGCCCGCTTTTACCAAAACAGGTTTTCCCCATTTCCCCAAAATATCCTTTGTTTTAACCACATAAATGCCGAAATCGGGGTCGCCCCAGTAAATGTAAAATTCGCCGTTGCGGTAACGGATACAGGGCGCCCAAACGCCTTTGCCATGTTGAGGTTCATCGAAGAAATCAGCGGGTTCGATTCCTTCCATCCGCAAATCACGTAATGCGTAATTGATGATTTTCCAGCTAACCAAATTCTTCGAGTGCAAAATCGGCAGCCCCGGAACACAATTGAACGACGAAGCCGTCATGTAATAATCATCACCGACGCGGATAACGTCGGGGTCGGAATAGTCGGCATATAAAACGGGATTTTTGTACGTCCCATCGCCGTTGTCAGATACCCAAATTTGCGCATACAGGCATTGAACACAGACTAAAATACTGATAGTTGACAATATTACTGTTTTCATTCTTTCAATCGTTAAACAACAATGAACCGAAAGCGCACTCATCGCGGTCGAAGCCTTCGGGACGGATTTTTTTCAGTACTTCCAGCGTATAAGGCATGGGGAAACCCTTTCGGCGATTAAAATGGTTGTACGCCATTTCGTAAACCGGTTTGAAACTGCCTCTGCTTTTTTCGGAAATCACCGTCCAGTTGCAGTATTTGCCGGTAACGTCCGTCCACTGTTTAAACGGTACATCGTAGCCGAGATTGTATTTTGCCGCGTATTCATAACCTTTTAGCAGGCGGTTGTCTAACGCGGAATACAAATCGTCGCCCTGCTGCCACGCAAGTTCGCAGACGGTTGCCATTGCGCCGAGCGCAAGTTGCGGGTGTCCCTGATCGCGTCCCGCCTCCTGACTTTGTCCGGTTTCGCCGTCGATATAGTTAGCAATCGTGCCATTATCGTTGCCGTTGAGGTAGAAATCTTTTGTAAAATCATACTTCCTACGGTCGTTGAAATAAATTGCGGCAGCCATATATGTTTTTGTAACTACAGGACCCCAGTTTCCGTTGGTGTAAGGCGGCGTAGCGTAAAAAGTATCCATGACGGGGATGAACAGGCTTTTGAACATCTGTTCGATTTTCCTGATTTTCTTTTTGGATACGTCCGGAAAAGTATGCTTCAAAATTTCCAACGAATAGATTATCTTAAACCCTTCCAGACCGGCAAGAAGCGGCGCGTCGTTCGTAGCAGGAATCAACCGAAGAGAATCGGCGTAGGCCGCAAGTATTTCGAGCGATTTTTCGGCGTGGGCTTTATCGCCGGTTAAAATCCACATCAACGAATTAAGATACGCTGCCGAAAAATCCGCTTCCATTTTCCCTTTGGTGTAGGCAAATGCCCCGTCGCGCGAAATGACGCAGAAGGGTCCCTGCATTTTGTAATCGGATTTTGCCCTGTCGTTTTCCTTGAGCAGTAGCCACGAACCGTAAGCAGGTTCTACTTTTTGCTGAATCATATAGCGCATCAGTTCCATTTTTTGCGAAGTATGGAGAATACCCGGATGGATGAATTTCTGTGCGTGTACATTCAAAACTGTGCCGAACAAAGTCAGCAAAACGAAAATGATAATTTTATTGTATTTCATGCTTCTTTTATTTCGTAATTTTTAATTCGTAATTCGTAATTGAATCGCCGCTCCGCCTTTTTCTTTCAACTTGAATTTCAAAATATCTTTTTGAGTTACGGTTTTTTGAGAAACGGCGACTTTGGTTTTTGTTTGAACGCTCTCATCATCGGTATAGATTTTTGTCGTGTATTTTTTTTCTTTTTCTAAAAAATTTAATGGAATGGAAATTTCGCGGGCATCGTTGTTAGTGATTGCACCGACAAACCATTCGTCGCCGCTTTTACGTGCGGTAACAATATATTCTCCGATTTCGCCGTCAATGATTTTTGTATCGTCCCAGACGGTTTTTACCTTATTGAAAAATTCCGTTTCCGGCTCGCCGTTGTAGCGGTCGGGCGTATCGTACCAATAGAGGAATTGCAGCGGACTGTAATAAATAACCGACAGAGCAAGTTGATGGGCGTGCGTGTTTTTCAGGCGTTGGTCGAAGTAGCAAATCGTGTAGTCGCCCGCGCCTGCGAGGAAGCGCGTGAACGGCAAAACCGTGTTGTGCGTGGCGTCGGGAAATTCCTCATTACCGCGAATGCCTTCCTGCGTAAGCAGATTCGGATAAGTGCGCGAAAAACCGGTCGGGCGGTATTCATCGTGAATATCCACCATAATGCCGTATTCGGCGCATTTACGCACTGCATTATGCAGCCACGTTGTCCAGTGCTGATTGCCGACTTGCACAAAACCGAATTTTATTCCCTTTACGCCCCACTGTTTATAAAGCGGCAGAATTTCGTCAAGTTGTTTTGACAATGCGCGTTGATTGACATACAGAAAAACGCCGATCCCCTTATTTCCAGCGTATTTTACCAACGCGGGAATATCAAGGTCTTTCGATGGATCCACTT
>JAIRLS010000100.1 GCA_031259205.1 Bacteroidales bacterium
CCGGTGTACAGGCCGAATACGACAGTATGTACCATCATGGCGCGTTTGGCGGGAGCGGTAAACCAGGCCACGTCTAATTCCGGCTCGGGTTCGCAAGCGCCTAAGTAATGCCATTGCCCATCGATCCAAACTTCTACCCACGCATGGTTATCGTCGGTGTGCACCCAGCGGGGCGTGTAGCACTGGCGGGCGGGAATCCCTACGGCACGCAACGCAGCCGTGGTGAATGTGGATTCTTCACCGCAGCGTCCCCACGACGTTTTGACCAAGGCCAGTGGCGCCGAAGTCCGCGCGTCGGTGCCTCTATAGACGACTTTTTCATGACACCAGTGGTTTACTTCCAATGCGGCTTCGTACATGGAAAGGTGTTTGACGCGCTCCTTCAATTCCTCGAAGAACGCGGTACGCGCCGTGTCGAGGTATTCGTTGTTGATACGGTAAACCAGCACGAAATGGCGGAAAATATCATCGGGAATGGTTTTCCCCCACGAAAAATAATCGCGGGCGCGAAAAGCAGCGTCCACCTGCGACAGGAAAAACTCGCCGGTGTAGTCGGCCAGATCGCACAGGGGCATGTAAGCATACAGAAACTCAAGCGCCTCGCGTTGCGCAACGCTCAAGCCGTCGTTCTCAAAAACGGAAAACAACGCACCGCTGCGGCGTTGTACTTCTACTTTGCGCTTTTCAAATTGTTCCTGTACCTGTTTACGGTACGTTTCTTCTTTCAGGAAATGTTTTTCCTTTTCGCAGGATGCAAGGGCTAATGCCGCGCTTGCAACCAAAATAAGAAATGATATATTTTTCATCCTCAGTATTTAATTATTCATACATTTCAGTACGGCTTTAATCTTTTCCGCATCCGTCAGCATCAAACTGTATTCGTCTTTCTGCCGGTTCATTTTCGCATTTTTGTATTGCATGGCGCTTGCCTGCCGGCTGCGGAAAGTGCCGTGCATTTCCTTCAAACCGGTTGTGCGGATGAGTTCGCCGGCGTTTTCGGGCGTGATTCCCGCGCAGGGCATAACGATGATGCGGTTGCCGGCCTTTTCGATCAATTGCCGGATAACGTCTGCTCCCTTGATGGCCGTTGCGTAGCCGCCCGAAGTGAGGATGCGGTCGCAACCCAGTGCGATCACCGCCTCCAGCGCTTGAAAAAGGTCACGGCTCCGGTCGAACGCGCGATGAAACGTGACGCCCATACCATACTGACGGGCAACGGCTATCAATGCGCGGCACCGTTCCGTATCGACTGTTCCGTCGGGGCTCAACATCCCGATGACCACGCCGTCGCATCCGGCCTGTCCGCAAAAATGAATGTCGGCTTTCATGATTTCAAATTCCAAATCGCCGTACAGGAAGTCGCCGCCACGCGGCCGGATGAGCACGTAAAGCGGGATATGCAGGCCTTTGCGCGCTTCCCTGACCTGCGCTGCCGAGGGTGTTGTGCCGCCTTCGGAAAGGCCGGTGCAAAATTCAATTCGCCTGCCGCCTGCCGCTTGCGCCACTAAAGCATTGGAAACGGTGTCGGCACAAATTTCAAGTAGGCGTCCTTTTCCTTTCATACTGCAAAAGTAGCAAAAAATATGGAATATCTAAATCTTTTTTTTGAGGCGCTATCCGTCTGTGGCCTGTCCCATCTGTGGTTTTGTTTTCCGCTTTTTTCCGGGACATCTCAAACGTCCTGAAAGTTGCGTCCTTTGACTGCGTCGATTTTCAATTCGGGACATTCCGCATTCTCCGAAACGGATGGCTTTCGAGAATGCCGTCGAAAGAGAGCGAAGGCAAAAGAATGATTTTCTTCATAGCGTCTCAAGAAGGATTTAGCCCAAAAAACGAAAGCAAATGCCGGTAAGAAAGTGCGAATAAAATTTGGTTTATGCGGTAAATATCTGTTATCTTTGCAGCTAATTAAGCGTTTACACGGTTGAAAAGTAAAGTTTTGAGCATGCACGAACATCATGAAATACGTCTGGCGTCAAATATCATCGCCCATCCGACAGGTGATACCGTATTCAGGAAATTGATGGAGAATGAACGGACAGCGAAATTTTTCCCCAGAACGCTTTTAGAAAAACAGACGATATCCGTGGACGTCTGTCCGCAGGAATTTACATACGGGGGAGGAGGGAATCTCAAGCCGTCGCCCCGCAATACCGGCTGTCCTGCAGCAAGCATCCGAACGGAAAAGGGCAAACGGGAAAAAATACCGGAGGCGGAAAAAAATGATCCGTTTCATTACCAAACTTCCCGAAAGCAATACCGCTTCATTGAGGGCGACAATTGGAAAGATGCTCCTTTCGGAAAAATTTTCCGGACTTTCGGAATCCTTCGTCGAGTCCTCGCCGGCGCTTTCCGGACTTCCGGCGACCTTCTGTGTTCATCTGCGTTCAACATCCGTGTCTGTCTGTGGGCGGTCATGTTGCTGTTTACCTCAACGGCGGACGTTTTTCCGCAGTCGCTCATGTCATCCGGCCAATGGTACAGGATGTTTATCGAACGCGACGGCATTTACCGCATTACTTATGAGGAGTTGCGGGACGTCGGGCTTGACAATCCTTCGCAGGTGCGGATTTACGGATCAGGCGGCGCCATGCTGCCTGAAGTGGCGGGGAGAATACCCGACAGACAGCAGGAAATCCCTGTCATGATGGTATGTAAGACTGCCGGAGTGTTCACTGCCGGCGATTACATCCTGTTTTACGGACAAGGGCCTGTGGTATGGCGCTACAATGCGACAACCCGGAGATTTGAACATTCGTTGCACCTGTGGGACAGCCGTTCGGTCTATTTCATCACTTCCGGCGCCGGCGGGAAACGCATTACCGCCGAGCCTCCTCCCTTGTTGCCGGCCAATCGGCAATCGTCTGCCTTCGACGAACATCTCCTGCACGAAGAGGAAATTTATAACATTCTCTTCTCGGGGCGCCACTGGTACGGCGAATATTTCAGCGATACGCCGCAAACCTTTTCCTTCGCGGACGCCGACCCGCTTGCCGGAGAGCCGGCCTTTGCAGACGGCGCTTTCATCGTCCGGAGCAAACGTCCCGTTCAACTTGAAATCCGGTGCAACGGCGTCCGTACAGACGTACAGACGTTGCCCGTATCCTCGGAGGCGGTCGCCGCGCAGTCGCTGTTCGTTGCGGAATTTAGCCCGTCTTCCGGCGCCGTTTCGGTGGAATTAACGCTCAACCGCAGCAACGACGCCGGAGCGGACGGATGGCTGGATTATCTGAGGCTGAACTGTCGCAAAAAACTCGGCATGAACGCCTCGCAACTGTTTTTCAGGGACGTCCGCTCCGTCGGGGAAGGCAATGTAACGCAATTCGCCATCGCCAACGCTTCTCCGGATGTATGCGTGTGGGATGTCGGCAATATGTGGGATGTTAAACAGATGTCCGTCGCCCTGTCGGGAAATGAACTGAGTTTCTCGGCAACTACCGACAGTCTGCGCGAATTTGTCGCTTTCCGGCTATCGGACGGGCTGCTGAAACCGGACATTCAAAAGGAACGCCTGCCTAACTGTAACCTGCGCGGCATGGAAGCCGACATGCTGATCGTCGCTCATCCCGATTTTATGGAAGCCGCCAACGAACTTGCGGAACTGCATCGCCGGAAAGACGCACTGTCCGTCGAAACGGCGACTACCCTGCAAGTGTACGACGAATTTTCGTCGGGCATGCAGGATCCGGCTGCCATCCGCAACTTTGCCAAAACCGTGTGGGAAAAATCCCGCCGGTTGAAATACCTCCTGCTGATGGGCGACGGATCATTCGACAACAAATCAAACCTGATACGCTATGGCAAAGCCGTTTCCAACAGCAACTTCGTAGTCGCTTACCAGTCCGAAGAATCCCTGCACAACACCCAATCGTATGTGTCCGACGATTATTTCGGCATTCTGGACGATGATGCGAAAATCCTCGGCGGGCAACTGAACATCGGCGTCGGGCGGTTACCCGTGCAAACCGGCGAGCAGGCGCAGGAAATGGTGAATAAAATCGAAAAATACATGGAAATGCTGCCCGGAGGCGACCGGAACAGCCTGATAGCGCTGCTCGCCGACGACGAAGACATGAATATCCACTGCATACAGTCGGACAGTATCGCCGAATATCTTCGCCTGCACCAGCCGCAATATACCGTTGAAAAACTCTATTTCGACGCCTTCCGTCAAGTACCGACCGCCGACGGGCATCGTTATCCGGAAGTCGCCGAACGGCTGAACAGTCTGTTGAACAACGGATGTTTCCTGGTGAATTACATCGGTCACGGCAACGCCACCGGCCTGTCGGAAGAAAGGGTAGTAAACACCGCCGTCATCGACAAGTGGAAACACAAGACGCTGCCGCTTTTTGTGGCGGCCACCTGCGAATTCGGCAGATACGACGACTGTCAGCGGATCACCGCCGGCGAGAAAACCCTGCTGAATCCCGGCGGAGGAGGAATCGCCCTGCTCACCAGCACGCGGCTGGTCTATTCGAGCCAGAATTACCTGCTTACCAAAAACTTCTTCAGAGCGCTGTTTTCCGAATCAATGGACGGAAAGCCCTACCGGATGGGCGACTTCGTGCGTCTCAGCAAAAACGCATCGGGGACAGGCGTCAATAAACTGTGTTTTACCCTGCTGGGAGATCCGGCTTTGCGGCTGCCGATACCGCTTGACAAAGTGCGCACGCTCTCCGCCGACACGTTAAAAGCCAATGCGCCGGTGCGCATACGGGCGGAAATCGTCGACCGTACGGGGCAACGGCTGCACGATTTCAACGGAACCGCGGCAGTATCCGTTTTCGACCAGCCCCGGTCTGCTTCCACGCTGAACAACGACCGCAACGCCACGCCTGTGAACTTCCTTGTGCAGACCTCTGTTCTCTATCGCGGAACGGCTACCGTCCGCAACGGCCTGCTCGAAGCTTCCTTTCTTGCTCCCCGCGATATGAATTATGCGCCCGGATATGGAAAGATCAGTTATTTCGCATGGTCGGGAGAAAGGACGGCTGCCGGCGGCGACAGCATAGCCGCCGGCGGCGCATCCGCATCCGTCGACGACAACGCCGGTCCCGACATACGGCTTTTCATGAACGACACGCTGTTCCGCGACGGTGGTATCACCGACAGGCAACCCCTGCTGCTGGCGCACCTGAGCGACGAAAGCGGCGTCAATACGGCGGAAAGCGTAGGGCATGGCATCACCGCAACACTCGTCACGGGCGACGCTTCCGTCTCGTACCCGCTAAACGCCTACTACGAAGCGGCGACAGACGATTATCGCAAAGGTCGTGTGGCATACCGTTTCCCTGAACTGGCGACCGGCGAATACGTCTTGCTTTTTACGGCATGGGACGCCGCTAACAACCATTCCCAGGCCGATCTCCGCTTCCGCGTCGTCCCCAACGGCGTCCTGCAAATCTCCAACCTTTACAATTATCCCAATCCTTTCAACGATCGTACGTACATCTATTTTGAATACAATTATCCCGATGAAACCGTCGAAATGGAAATGCAAATATTCGACGTTTCGGGCAAACTGTTACGCATCGTTCGGCAACGCCTGTTTACCGAAGGATACACCTCCGGACAACTGCAATGGGACGGCGCCGACATACACGGAAATCACATGCGCAGCGGCCTGTATCCTTACCGTATTCTCCTGCGTACACAAACAGGACAGGAAGCGGTAAAAACAGGCAAAATGATGATCCTCCGGTAAGGAAAAACCGACGGGTTCCGTCCCTGTATATTATGCAGGGTATTGTTAATTTAGTATGGAATAATAGAAATGAACTATTGACGATCAATTGTTTAATATCTAATTTAGAACGACAAGCAATACTAATTTAACAATACCTTGAAAAAAAAAGGAACGCCCCTTTCGGGAAAAAGGAACGCCCCTTTCGGGAAAAAGGAACGCCCCTTTTGGGAAAAAGGAACGCCCCTTTTGGGAAAAAGGAACGCCCCTTTCGGGAAAAAGGAACGCCCCTTTTGAAAAAGGTATTGTTAATTTTAGTATAGAATAATAGAAATGAACTATTGACGATCCATTGTTTAATATCTAATTTAGAACGACAAGCAATACTAATTTAACAATACCGAAATTTACAGCAGGGTAGAGCGAAGCGGAGAAATTCCCTCCCCCTGCCCTTTTCGTCAAACTGTACGCGCGGTATTTCCGCGTATGGCTCTTGTACATTAATTCGTCGGAAACATTCTGTTTTGCGCCGGCGGTTTGTACTTGAATTCATTAATCATAGACGGGTTTTTCCCGTACTTTTTTCATGCAGTTTTGCCACAGGATAAATTCGTTGTATCATGGTATGTAAATATTGTGGCTTTGGCCAATGCGTCAAGAATGGAAGAGGCAGAAATAAACAGCGTTGCAAGCGTAAAAAATGCGGGGATAATTTTATTTCAAGCAACGGGCGAAAAAAAAATATCTGCTGCAGGGTTGTCCTTGAAACCTGCAAGGCTTTTCTCAACTCCGGCTGTTTCCTCTACGCAAGGGAGCGCCGGTTGTGCGTCTTTTGTTTCGCCGCTATTCTACGAAGCTGCCTGAGCGGTGTTTTCGGCGGCCGTTTCGGCAGCGGCAGCGGCTCTCGTACTGCGTACCACAACGATGCGCGTTTCCTTGGGAGAAACGATCTCGAAGTTTTCCGTTGCTATTTCACCTGCACGAATGGCTTTGCCAATGCCCAACTCCGTAACATTTATCTCTATTTCGTCGGGAATATCTTTGTAAAATCCTTTTACGGCGATGCGCCTGTTTTCAAGAACCAATTTTCCGCCTTCGCGGACGCCTATAGACGAACCGGTAATCTTTACCGGAAGTTTTACGACCACCGGTTTATCCGCCGAAATTTCGTAAAAATCGGCATGAAGTAATTTGTCGGTCACCGGATGAAATTGTGTTTCTTTCATTAAGGCCTGACGCTTCTCGCCTTCAATATCCAAATTAATCACAAACACCGACGGCGTATAGATCAACCCGCGAAAATCACCTTCGGAAACACTAAAATTGATATTTTCCTTACCTCCATACAACACACACGGCACTATGTCCTGCGCTCGCATTTTTTTCGATGACTTCTTCCCCGTTTCCTTACGTAAAGCGGCTTTTAATTCAAATGATTTCATTTTTCGATAACTTTTTGAGGCGGCAAAGTTAATAAAATATCTTTAAATACAACGAATGACTAAAAAGAAAAAGGTTAATTCTTTTTTTGAAGCGCTATGATTTTGGGGGAGGTGTTCTTCAAACTCTGTTTTGTTCTTTTGAGATCGCTACTTCATTCCATGTATTGTACGGTACAAATCCAGGGCGAACAAATCGGTCATGCCGGAAACGAAATCCAGCACCGACTGCACCCGTGTATATACCGGATCCTCCGGCCGGCTGCGGAACTGGTCGGGCAGCAGGAGCAGCAGTTTTTGGGCATAAGGCGACTTCGGGCAGAGCGCCGCATCGACAAAATCGTTCAGCAATGCCCCCAAAATGCGGTATCCGGCAATTTCCACCTCAACGACCGAGGGGTGATTGTATATCCGTTCGCCGGACAGTTTTCGGCAATTCTCTATCCCGGCCGCAGACGCGCCCTCCAGCGCATCCATCAGTGAACTGTCGAAGCGTCCGTTCATAATAGCGGCATAATGGCGCATAAACAGGGTGATACACTCGTTCACTAACTTGTTGATGAGCGTTGCCCTCAGGTATGATATCCGTTCGTTACGGTCGGTTACCGTTTTAAAAATTTCACCGGTATAGGCAAAAAAACTTTTACCTTCTTTGGAATTTGCGTCCCAGAAGGCGGTCAGGATATGACAGGTTTCATCGTAGGACAGAATTTTCAGTTTGTGGGCATCTTCCACATCCATGATCTGGTAAGTGATGTCGTCGGCGGCTTCCACGAGATAGACCAAGGGATGACGGCAATAGCGGTCGGCAGCGTCCGACAGGCGAATCAGTTGCTGTTCGCCGGCAATCTCGGAAAAAATGTCCTTTTCGGAAGTAAAAAAGCCGTATTTGTGTTTATTTCCGGCAGCAGCGGAGCCATACGGATATTTCACCAGACTGGTCAGGGTGGCATAGGTAAGCGCAAATCCTCCGTTGCGCCGTCCCGCAAATCGGTGTGTCAGTACCCGAAAGGCGTTGGCATTACCTTCGAAATGGGTTAAGTCGAGCCATTCATCATGGGAAACCATTTGCTGCAACGGTTTGCCGTTTCCGTCTGAAAAAAAGCGCGAAATGGCTTTTTCTCCGGAATGTCCGAAAGGAGGATTGCCCAAATCGTGCGCCAAACAAGCGGCGGAAACAATAGCGCCGAAAGAGGAAAAAAAATCCTTTCCCACCGCCTGATCGTTTTTTTCCAGTTCCATCGCCAGCAGATTACCCAGCGACCTTCCTACACTCGCCACTTCCAAGCTGTGGGTCAAACGGTTGTGGACAAAGATGCTTCCGGGAAGCGGGAAAACCTGCGTTTTATTTTGTAATCTCCGGAAAGGCGACGAAAAAATGATCCGGTCGTAATCGCGCTGAAATTGCGACCGTTCCGGACTTTTCGGTACATGACTTGCGCTTCCCAAACGCTTGGGAGAGAGAAGATACTCCCATTTCAATGCGTATTTTTCCATGAATGAAAATTTATATCAGTGGGTATTCATTTTTGGCAATATCTTCCCAAAGAGGCGGCAAGCATTTTCGGATAACCGTACACTATTGCCAGCAGGCAGAATATCGTGTTGAGCATACTGATACGCGCGAAATCCGCAAAGGGACGAAAATGTGTCACACGATCAGGCGCATAACGCACGCCTACCGGAATGGAAACAAACGGTATTCCGTTCCATGCGCTACGCACAAGTATTTCCAGTTCTGTTTCGTAACGCCGGGTAAACAAATGCATCTTCCCTACTTTTTCCAGCGGATAAAGACGAAAACCGGTTTGCGTGTCGGCAAGCCGGCGGGTGGTTTGCACGGTAAACCAGAAATTGGAAAAACGGTTGGCAAAAGTGTTTTTGCGGGGCATATTTTCCTGTGAAAGATTGCGGTTGCCGATGATGAGCGCTTCGGGACGCCTGACAACCGTTGCGAGAAAACCCGGAATATCGCCGGCAAAATGCTGGCCGTCGGAATCAATGGCAACGGCATGTGTAAAACCGTTGCAAAGCGCATAACGGAAAGCTTTCCGGAGGGCATATCCCTTTCCCCGGTTGGTCGGATAGGAGATGAGTATAATCCGGTTTCCGTATCCGTCCAGTATTTCCGCCGTACGGTCGGTAGATCCGTCGTTTACCACAATGACTGCGGGGATATGCCGAAGCACATCGTCAATTACCCCGGACAAAGTCCGGTCATTGTTGAAAGTCGGGATGACGGCGCATATTCTCATGTTCAATCAAAGCGAAGGGACATTCGAGCAAAGGTAACATCCTCGTCTTTTACTATGACGGAAACTTTCTCATCGTCCTCAAAGATCATACTAAAATCGACCTCTTTATACTTCAACGGATTAATCACGTTCAAGAATTTGGCACTGATCACTTGTCGAAGAAACAATTCCTTTCGCAGGTACAATTCGACTAATTCCTTTACCATTTGTATCATACAGACGCCTGGCATAACGGGGTTTCCGGGAAAGTGAGCCGCGTAAATCGGGTGTTCCGCATTGAGCAGAATCCGGAATCTCAGTTCTCTCGATCCGGCATGCATGCTTATGATTCGGAAAAAATCATCTTGAAGTTTCATTTGTTATTTTATTGATTTTATTAAACACATATACCATTTTATTCTTTTTGTTTTGCAGTTTGATTTTACCGTCCGGGAAACGCCGGATTTCCCGCGAACGGAGGGTTATCGACAAAGTGTCGCCATCGGTGCGGCGTTGTGCTTGCCGGAAAACTTTTGCATCGGGCGTATCGCATCCGAACAGCAGGCGGAAATCACCGGCCAGCGTTTTCCTGATATACCACCGGTCGAGAAAAGGCAGCAGGTGCTCCATCCGGCATTTGTCGCCGAGAGAGGCAAAGTCAAACAGTTTTATGCCGAACTCGTTCATCAGTGCTCCGCGCCATCCTGTTCCGTCATATTTAACCATCAGGACGCCTGTTACCTGACGGCCTGTTGTGGTAATCGTCGCCAAATAGCGGCTGACGCCCAGCGTATCGGCCATTCGCAGGTACAACGATTCATCTACAGCGAACGTTTTTCTGGCGACACATGCCGACAACAAGCAGCCGGCAAGGGCTATCAGGAACAGGATTTTCATCTTACGACAGTTTTTATGCAGGTTACCGCAGACACATGTATTCCCACTATGCACAGGGCAACAAACACGATGAAAGAAGTTTCCATGTTTTGCACGAAAGACGGATAAAGGGCCGACCCCATGAAAGGGACGGCAAATGCCGTCATGCTCAAAGCAAGCAAACTCTTTTTTGTCCTTTTTGCCTGCGTCATAAAGGGATGATTACGGATTGAGCGGTTTGGCCGAAGCCGACGATCCCGGCTTGGCAATTGATTCGCGCATAGAGGTATCGGCTTCTATGTTTTTCATCTTGTAATAATCCATGATACCGAGATTTCCATTACGAAAGGCTTCTGCCATGGCCTTGGGCACTTCTGCTTCGGCTTCCGTCACTTTGGCGCGGGCTTCCTGAATCTTCGCCTTGTTTTCCTGTTCCAGCGCTACCGCCATGGCACGGCGTTCCTCTGCACGCGCCTGTGCGATGTTTTTGTCTGCATTGGCTTGATCCATCTGTAACTGTGCTCCGATGTTTTTTCCTACGTCCACATCGGCAATATCAATGGAGAGAATTTCAAAGGCGGTGCCGGAATCCAGTCCCTTGTTCAGCACTACTTTCGAGATGGAGTCGGGATTTTCAAGCACTAACTTGTGCGACCCTGCCGAACCGATAGAGGAAACGATCCCTTCACCTACTCTTGCAAGTATGGTTTCTTCACCTGCACCTCCCACCAATTGCTTGATGTTAGCCCTAACCGTAACGCGAGCCTTTGCGATAAGCTGTATGCCGTCCTTGGCAACGGCTGCCACAGGCGGCGTATTGATGACTTTGGGATTTACCGACATCTGCACGGCTTCAAACACGTCGCGACCGGCAAGATCAATGGCTGTCGCCGCTTTGAAATCAAGCGGTATATTTGCTTTGTCGGCCGAAATAAGCGCATTTACCACTTTCTGGACATGACCGCCGGCGAGATAATGCGCTTCCAACTGGTCGGCGCTCAAATTAAGCCCGGCCTTCTTCGAATTGATCATGGCAATCACAATCACCGACGGGGGCACCTTCCGCCAACGCATCAAAATCAATTGTAACAGCGATATCCTCACCTGCGTAAGGATGCACTGAAACCATAAATTCAACGGAACAAAATACAAAATAATCCACAAAAAAACAATGGCTACTACTAAAATAACCGCATAAAAACCTATTCCTTCCATAAACACTTTAATTTAAATTATATGAATAAAAACTTATTTAACTCTCTACTTCCCGAACAATAACGGAAAATTCGTCTACTTGAACCACTTTTACCGTCTTGTTTGCATCAATCATGCCCATTTCGGACTTTGCCTCCACAGTTTTCCCGCCAATCAGGATTTTTCCGATGGGAGCCAGCCTCGAAACGGTGACTGCCGTATCGCCCGTCCGGATGTCGCTCTCTATTACGTTCACTTTACCGTCGATCTCGGAATGTAGCGATAATCGATCCCATGTTTTCGCCCGCAAAGCGTAGATCAGGAAAAAAATAAACAGCAACGACGCTCCTATCAAGGCGAAAATACCCACCGTCCGCCCAAAAATGTTGAATGAGAAGAATACCGCCGCTCCTATCAGAATGATACCGCCCACTCCTGCTACCGTCACCCCCGGAAGCACAACCACCTCCACGATGAGCAACGAAATACCTGCCACAATGAGTAAGATTACAAAAAAAACAGCCATATCAATCAATTGTAACGCTTAAACCTTTACTAATCAACTGATCCTTCATGGGATGCAAAAAATCGTATGTGCCTTTTTTGACATCGCATTTTCCCAAGTAATGCACAATATAAGCACATTGTTCTGCCTGATGAACGTCGTGCCTGCATATTTCTATCAACGATGCAATCACAAAATCAAAAGTATGTACATCGTCATTGTGCAGCACCAAAAAATGCTCTTCACCGGTAATCTCCTCAAAAGAAGGATGATAACTTATTCTTTCTGCAACATCCATTGATGACATTAAAATTATCTCGCAAATGTACGAAAATTTATTTTCCAAAAACAAGATGCCGTATGAAAAAAAATCGAAATTTCATCTCTCTTTCTTCTATAAATTCGCAGAACATTTTTATTCGTCTTTGCGTAATCGAAAATTTATGCTATCTTTGCAGCCTGATTCATACATATATAAATATACGATTGTCCGTGAATATTTTGAAATCTTTACTTTTTAAAAACTTTATAAACAACAGGCGTTTTTTACCTTCCTTTTTTACAAGGGATTTTTTGTTGTCGGTCGTGCTTTGTCTGTATGTTGCGTCCTTGTATTTTTCCAATGGAATAATTGTTTATGCGACTATTCTTTTATCATTGGTCGGAGTAACCGTGATAGTTTATAGAGTTGTCTGCGGCAAACAAAAGCTATCGCGGCCTCATTCGCTTGTTTATTATTGGTTTGCCGTGTATCTGGTACGTGTCGTGTGGATATTGTTCAGTAATGATCCTCAATACGGGTTGCGCTGGATGGGTACCAGCTTGCCGTTTCTCTTTCTTCCGTTGTTGTTGCAATACCTTCTGTTGAATGAACGCATACTGAAAACGGTGTTGACTTTTTTTGTACATTTTACATTACTGTTTTGTGTAATCGGTCTTCTTTCTATGGTTTATCACAGTTTCACCGTTCCGATAGCTATCAAAGAATGGGTGTTGCATCCGAAATCTTATTATCCTTTCGTTTATGCCTGGTCGAACTATGATCACCCGTCGGTGCTTTGCGTCATTTATTTATTAGCGCTTCCTGTCGGCCTTTATCTGAAACGCAAGTACCGCACTGTTTCTATCGCAGAACTCACGGCGCTAATTGCAGTCGAAACGGCGATGCTTATCTTTACTGGAGCGCGTGTAGGGATGATTATATTTCCCTTGTTGCTTTTATGGATGTTATTCTATCGTATTTCTCTCAAAAGGAAAGTAATGGTCATTGGTTTGCCGGTTGCGCTTGCCGGTGTTATGGTGATTGGCTTGTTGGGCTGGGACAATCAATTCACCGACCGTTTCAAAGACCCTATCCGCATACAATTGTGGGAAACTGCCATCGCTTCCATCAAAGAAAGGCCTTTGCTGGGCACAGGCACCGGCGGAATGAAGGCGGTCTGCACTTCTCCGGAATTGACGGTAAAATTGAATTATCCGGAACCGCTATCGTTCAATAATCCGCACAATCAATACCTCGGCGAAATTATGCACTTCGGTTTTATCGGTGCAACGGCGTTATCTGGCACATTAATTTATTTACTGATTCTGGCTTTTCGCAAAAAAGATTTCTTGTTGCAATCCTTGCTGTTAATATTGTTCATTCAAATGTTCACAGAAATGCCGTTTGATTCGCACAAAGGTATCTATTCCTATCTGTTTTTCATATCTCTTTTTGTCGTTTCCTTTTCCCTGCGAGCGGATACCGGATCGAAAACTCAATAAAATGATGCAAAAAAATTTCGGCAGTAATTATTACATTTAACGAAGAACGAAATATTCTGCGTTGCCTGCAATCGTTGGAAGGAATTGCAGACGAAATCATTGTTGTAGATTCTTTTTCAACCGACGCTACCCAAGAAATATGCCAACAGTACGGCGTTCGCTTTGTACAACGCCATTGGCAGGGATATTCCAATCAAAAAAATTATGCCCACTCATTGGCTTCCTATCAACTCATCCTTTCGTTGGACGCCGACGAAATGTTATCCGAAGAACTGAAAGCGTCCATCAGAGCGGTTAACCCAACTTGGCCAGTCAATAAACGTAATTATTTTGTAACCAGTGGTATGCGATAGTGGCACATCATCAATGGGGGACTACGGATTTTTTTCTCATACCGGGGTTAGACTGTTTAAATTGAAGAGCATTATATATTTGTGCGGCGTGTTGATTGGCGCGCGAAGGTTGGCGGATGATCAGACTGTCTTTGTTTTCGAGTTTCATGCGGGTTGTAATTATCGTATGCGAAGACATGATGTTGCAGGTGTGTCGCCAGTCGTAACGAATGTCTTTCTTTTCCGGTTCTTCCCGGATAGCCATGCACTAACCGGTATGCAAGGATGCCGGCAAAGAGATGTGCTTCCGTGTTGATGCCCTTTTGGTGAAAGATCCGGCGTATATTCCTCTTTTTCGGGCGCTGTCTCTGCCACAGGACAGTCCGGCAGGTTTTCGCTGAGGATGCGGCGATAAAAATGTTCGGCGTTTTTCTCTACCGCATCAGGAATATTGACAAACAAAAAGTTTACCCCTTTCAATTTCTTCGCTTCGCTCTATCCTGCTGTAAATTTCTTTCGAGGAAAGCCGCAAAGGGGAAATTTTATCTTTGGTAAAAAAATCGATTTATTTAAGCAATGATTTTCTTTGTTTGAAAAAAACATGTATTTTTGTGCTATAAATTAATTAAAGAATTTTTATGAAATAGTAATAGCGAAACATGTTGGGTATATTCTTATAAAGATATGAGCGTTAGCTTTTCTCTTTGGCCTTTGAAACTTCGACAATTTTGAGCAACCAAAAAGAGTAAAGGGTGACGCGCACGAATGATCGTGGGCGTTCCTTTATTTGGTTGCAGGTAGTCGAAGACCTCAAAGGTAAATAAACGTATTGTCCCACGATTTTTTTTGCTTCAAAGTAATTATAAAAAACAGTCAACATGTCAAAATTATTCCTTAAAAGGCCTGCCCGATACGATTGTCCGTTTTATACAATGAGCGGCGCCGTATTGCCGATGAAAGAAACCGACCGCTATGAGCGTTCCCGGAAAGTAAGAGATCACAAGCCACGGCAATGGAAAGGCGTTACCGGCGGTGGCGCTTGGGGGCAAAAAGCGTTACTTGTCATGTCGCGCTTCTTTCATCTCAGGATACTGTATTTCGTTTTAGCGTTGATGCTCCCTTTTTTCGTGCTTTTCAGGCCCAAAGGATATTTATCCGCATACGGATATTTCAGAAAACATTTTCATTACCGGCCTTTTCGGGCATTCCGCAAGACATGGTTGAATCATTTCATTTTCGGGCAGTGCCTGCTGGACAGGTTTGTCGTCTATGCCGGAGCCAAAGACCGTTTCACATTAGACAACGCGGAACGTTTTGAAAAATGTGAATCGGAATCCGATGGCATTTTTTTGGTCAGCGCTCATGTGGGCAATTATGAACTGTCGGGATATTTGATCCGGCATAAGAAGCCTCTGCACACGGTAGTTTTTGCAGAAGAAGCGAGGGAACTCATGAAATACAGGGATAGGATGTTTCGGGAAAATAACGTTTCCATGCTTCCCGTCAAGGAAGACTGGTCGCTTGTGGTTTCCATCATGGATGCCCTGTCAAAAGGAGATATCGTAAGTATGCTTTGTGACAGAACTTTTGGCAGCAATAAATCCGTCGAATGTAATTTTCTGGAAGGAAGGGCCGATTTTCCCGTCGGCGCGTTCAAACTTGCCGTACAGTGCGGCAAGCCTGTGATAGCCATTTTTGTAATAAAAAAGAGTTTTTCACGCTATCATGTTCACCTGAAACCTCTCTCCGTTGATACGGAAGGTTTATCGTCGAAAGAACAAACCCGGCAATATGTTTTTGCATTTGTCCGGGAATTGGAAAGCATTGTAAGGATGTATCCCGAACAGTGGTTTAATTATTACCCGTTTTGGAAATAATCCGTTACCATAAATTATAGCGTTTGATAAAAAAACATTAATTTTGCGAATTATTTGACCTTCATGAGCAATAAAGTTTATATTACACGAGTTTCCAAATTTCTTCCCAACGCCCCCGTATCCAATGATGATATGGAGAAGTATCTGGGTATGGTCAACGGGAAGCCGTCGTTAGCCCGTCGCATTGTGTTGAGGAACAACGGTATTCGACAACGATACTATGCCCTGGATGCCGAAGGGAACACCACCCACACCAATGCCGAACTGGCAGCCTGCGCCGTAAAGTTGCTCTACGATCGCACTCTCGGCGCAGACGACATGGAACTGCTGGCGGCCGGAACATCCTCCCCCGAACAGTTGATACCCTCGCACGGCCTGATGGTACACGGTAAAACAGGCGGAGCTAATGCGGAAGTCGTATCCTTTTCCGGAACATGCTGCACAGGTATTCAGGCTTTGAAATACGGATGGCTATCGTTGCTTTCGGGCGAAAAAAACAATGCCGTCTGCGTGGCTTCCGAAAGAATGTCGTCGTGGATGCAGGCGCGTTATTTCAGCGGAGAGGCCGAACAGTTGCACCTGTTGCCTAAAAAACCCATATTGGCTTTCGAAAAGGAATTTCTCCGGTGGATGCTCTCCGATGGCGCCGCCGCCGTCCTGCTACAGCGAAAACCCTGCGCAACGGGACGGTCTTTTGCCATCGACTGGATAGAACTGCGCTCTTATGCCGGAACGATGGAAACCTGCATGTATGCCGGCGCGGAAAAGGACGAAAACGGGGAACTGCACGGATGGACGTCCTTTTCCGGAAAGGAATGGCTGTCGAAATCCGTCTTTTCCCTGAAACAGGACACTCGAATGCTGGGCGACCACATCACGCAGTTGGGCGGCGCATTTCTGCGGGATATTATCGGGAAAAGAAATCTCAAAGCAGGAGAGATAGACTGGTTCCTGCCCCATTTGTCGTCCATGTTTTTCAGGGATAAAACCAAGTCCGAAATGGAGGCCATGAATTTCAACATTCCCGACGAAAAATGGTTTGTCAATCTCGCCACAGTGGGCAATGTCGGTTCGGCGTCCAATTTTCTGATGCTGGAAGAACTGAGCCGTTCGGGGAAACTGCAAAAAGGCCAGAAGATCCTGATGATGACGCCCGAAAGCGCCCGTTTTTCCTATGGATATACCATGCTGACCGTCTGTTGAAACCGAAGTGGCGTCCGCTATGTTTCCAGTTCTTTCAGCAGGCTTTTCATTCCCACAATTTGGGCGCAGGTAAAAAAGGAAGTCATGGAAACGCCGAGTATGCCGTGAAATCCTATATTCTGTCCTGTCAGCAGCAGGTTGGGAATGGGGGTTTGCGGGGTAAGCAGGGTGTACATCAAATGCCTGTAATCTTTCCTGACGCCGTATGCCGACCCTTCTTTGGTACCCGTATAATCGCGATAGGTCAGCGGCGTGCTGGTATAGATGCGATCGATATGAGCTTTCAGGCCGGGCAGTTTTTCCGACGCTAATGCAATACATTCTTCGGCTTTCCGCATTTTGAAAGCGCGGTAAGACTCGTCTTTTGCCTCCGCCCACGGGGCTACCTCCTGCCAGTGCATGGGGGTGAGAATGTCGATATTGGAGGTGTAAGCGCTTTCGCAGGGCAGCTGGAAACCGACCAGCGCCGCCGTTGTTTTTTCGCCGGCGCGGTAACAGGCATAATCCCAGGGCGTCCTGCCGCGAAAAATGTAAATATTCCGGTTCAGGTAGGGAACGGTATTCGCTTTCAACTGCAAATGCGTGGTAAATATCCCGTAAGAGTTGGCCAAATCATCTATTCTTTTCCTGTAAATTTTTCGTATTTGCCGGCTGTCCGGTATCAACGACAGCGTAAGGGAAGGATGTATGCTTGAAATCACGTATGTTCCCGAAAATTCTTCGCCGTTCTTGCAGCGTACGCTTGTGATCAAGCCGTTGTGTTCCGTTAAGCGCATCACTTCCGCATGCGTCAGGACGTCGCCGCCCATGTGCCGGATGCTTTCGACCAGTTTGTCGGCTATCAGCGAACCGCCGCCTTTCAGCCGCCATGCGCTCTGGATAAAGGAATTGTTGATTTGAGCGAAGACGTACAGCGGCAACTGTTCGGCATTCGGTTCCATCGTGAGGGAAGCGCCCGACAGTACATTTCGCAGGAGAGGATCGTCAATGGATTCCTGTAAAAAGGCATACGCCGAACGTTCGTACAGGGAGGATGCCGTAAATTCGTTTCGGCGTTCGGGAAAGAAACTGTTCATGATATTGTCGCCCACTTTTTTTAAAAACGCCGTGTATGCGGCTATCTGCCGCCGTTGATGTGGAAAATAGCTCGACATGGCGTCTGCAAAACGTTCGTGACCGGAAGCGAAACAGTAGGATTTGCCGTCCAGCACGATTTCCGCAAAGCAGTTTTCGTCCATTTTGCGCCACGGCAAGTCTGTCAATCCGAAATAGCGGAACAGCGGATAGAGCGACTGTCCTTCTTCCAGGCCTCCCACATAGTGAAAACCGGTGTCGAACGAGATGTTTCCGCGCCGGAAGGTTTGCAGGCAACCGCCTATCTGTGGATTTTTTTCAAGGATACATACGCGATACCCCTTGCGGGAAAGGATATACCCGCATTCCAGACCGCCTAATCCGCTACCGATAATGATGACGTCATATTTTTTCATAGACAGGCAGTTTATTCCAGATCTTTCGGATAACACAGGAAAAATTTTTCCTCTGCCTTCGACATGTCAAACAGGTTACCCATGTCCGACACACGTGCGATGTCCGCCGGTTTGCCGCCCTGCATCACAAGAATACGTTCTCCCGACCGGCTGCTGTATGCGTGATTGGACAGTTTGCCGGAATTGACAAAGCAAGCGGCCTCCTCTTCGTTGTAGCGGTAGCGCGAGGCTACTTTTTCCCGGAGGTTTTCGATACGTTCGGGAAGGAAAGGTTCATGGCTTGTTTCTATCCGGAACAGCACCCTGTTCAGCAGCCGTGCGGAGAGGTCGGTCAGTACGGAATCCACGTCGGATCTCCACATTTTCATCGCAATGATGATGTCGTTGTCGTCCAGCATGGAGTAATGGGTAATTACCGATAACGGCTGTTGCGAAAGGCTTTTGGCCTGGAAGTCGCGGAGAAAATACAGCAGCGAAGGCGTTCCGAACAGGGGGATGGACGACCGGATGATTTTTTTGGCGCGACTCAGGATGTTCAGCAGAAGCTGGTCGGCGGAAATCACCGTTTTATGGAGGTACACCTGCCAGAACATCAGGCGGCGGGCCAGCAAAAACTTTTCAATCGAATAGATGCCCTTTGCTTCTACCACAAGTTCGTCGTCGTACACATGCAACATCTTGATGATACGGTCTGAGCCTATGATGCCTTCGGTGACGCCCGTAAAAAAACTGTCGCGCCGCAGGTAATCCAGCCGGTCAACGTCTAATTGGCCGGAAACTAATTGGCACAGGAATTTTTTGGGATAGGTTTTTCTGAAAATCTCAATGGCCGTTTTCAGTTTTCCGTTAAATTCGCGGTTTAACTGCTGCATAAACGCCAGCGAGATGTTTTCGTGAGGCACGTTTTCGACCATCACGCTTTCCAGCGCGTGCGAGTAAGGCCCGTGTCCGACGTCGTGCAGCAGGACGGCGATCAGCGCCGCTTCATATTCTTCCTCTGTGATCTCTACGTTTTTTGAGCGCAAGGATTTGACGGCTTCATCCATCAGGTGCATCGCTCCCAGGGCGTGCTGAAAACGGGTGTGGTTGGCGCCCGGATACACCGTGCAGGTCAGTCCGAGTTGCTTGATGCGTCTTAACCGCTGAAAATACGGATGTTCTATCAAGTCGTACAGGATGGGAAACGGCAGGTTAATGAACCCGTACACGGGATCGTTGATAATCTTTCTTTTATTGTACATGGCTACTGTTGATTCAGGTAAAGATAGTCGTAACGGACAAGCGGTTTGTGGTTGCGCTCGCCTGTTTTTTTCCGTGCCGTATTTGCGTTGTACTCCGAGCGCCCCAGTCCGATAAGCTTGCCCTGTTCGTCGGTGATCCGGATGACGTCGCCCTTGAGGAACGTCCCGTCGATATGGGTAACGCCCACCAGCAGCAGGCTGGACGCCTGCTGGCCGGCGAGCCTTTCTGCCGCGCCCTTGTTGATTCGCACCGTTCCTTTGACGGTCGTGTGGGGCAGCCATTTCTTAAAAGGAGTGCTTTTCCGTCCGGGGACAAAATAGGTCTGTACGGTTTCCGCTTTTTCACTGATGATGTTTTCCAGGATATGATCGGTAAAACCGTTGGCAATGTGGACGGGTACGCCAGACGCCGCCACCCGTCGGGCAATGGAAAATTTGGTGAGCATCCCGCCCCGTCCAAAGGCCGACGAGGTAGGGGCAAGGAATTTGGAAACAATATTTTGGCGGGGTTCTATCACCGGTATCACTTTGGAATCGGGTTTATCCGGCGATCCGTTGTAAATCCCGTCGATGTTGCTCAGGATGATGAGCGCGTCGCTGTTCATCATGTCGGTAATCAAGCCCGACAGTTCGTCATTATCGGTAAACATCAACTCATTGACCGACGTCACGTCGTTTTCATTGATAACCGGAACGACGCGGTTGCGCAACAAAGTTTCCAGACAATTGCGCATGTTGAGGAAATGCCTTCTGTCCCGGAAATCCTCCTTGGTGGCCAGCACCTGCGAACAAACGGCGCCGTGCCGCGCAAACAGTTCGCTGTAAAGGCGAATCAGGTAAATCTGTCCTACGGCAGCCCACAACTGGCGGCATGAAACGGAATCGCCGTCGCGGGGAGTGCCGATCACTTTGCGTCCGGAAGCCACAGCGCCCGACGAAACCAAAAGCACCTCTATCCCCTTTTCACGCAAAGCGGCAATCTGCGCTACCAACCGCGCCATGTGCGCCTCGTTCGGATGACCGTCCGACAGCGTCAGCACGTTGGAACCTATTTTTAGCGTAATACGTCTATACATCTCTTTTTATCATACAAAATCATCTTGCCTGTCAAACACGCCTCCTTCCGGAAGGAGGGAACAAAGGTACTCATCTTTTTTACAAAATAAACGCCTGTTCGGGATTTTTTTTTACGCATTGCACACGCCTCATTGCACACGGCCACGGCAGGGGCGTGCAGGCAGCATCGCATACACCCCTTCGCGCCAAAAGCGGGAAACGTCGTTATCGGCATTGAAAGAACATTTCCCCGACACATGGCAGGCTATTCTCTGTTTGACATACGGTCGATTAGTTTATCAGTCGCCATTGAAAAACATGTCATTTCATTACGCCAACAGCTACTTGTCGGTACAGTATCCCGATATTGACCT
>JAIRLS010000108.1 GCA_031259205.1 Bacteroidales bacterium
AGTTCTTGGTCGCACTGTACTCGGACTCTCTCTCAATGACTGACACACATACTCACGGGGTTCCGTTAGCTCGCCCCCTGCGTGACGCCCCCGTGAGCTCGGCTTCTCTGCCACATCAAACGGGAGCACAGCCGTAAGACATTCAAAGGGATAGCGTCGAAAGGGAAGGGTAAGATGGGATGGCGTTTCGGTTTCAAGCTGCATATCGTACGCAACGACAAAAGCACGCAGATGACGCAGATGATGTGGATTTGCACAGATAAAAACGAGGCGTACAAAACGAAAGAAGTTGATTATCCAGAAAATAAAAATCTGCGTTCCTCTATTAATCCTGCGTTATCTGCGTGCTAATACCCTTTTGAGACAGCCCCCTGCTCATTGACAACCGGTGTTTTCTATTGATATGTATGCCCTGACGGGCAATGCACAAAACTGTGCCGCGTGCAGTATATCCCGGATGGCTTCCGGCACTGTTCCCCGCAGTTTGCAGTGACGATGCGACAGTTTGAAAGGCGCCCCGCTTGGGATGTACCCTTTATTCCTTTGGCGCATACTGTCGGGATGATGTTATTCCATGCGCGACGGTTGGGGACGCCTCCGATTTTTTTCATTCGCTTGGAAATATCAAAATTTACATGTATCTTTGCAAAAAAAACATAGCGATGTCTCATAGAAGAAAATCCAGGAAGCGTTTTCCCGAAGATCAGGAATTAATTAAACAGGTGTTGGATGTTTTTCAACAAGTTCCGGGAAAGGCGTTTGATTTCAAGCAACTGGCGGGCCGGACGGGCATCAGTGACCAACAGTCGCGGAACCTGACCGATGCGATAAATACGTTGGTCAGGAACGGACAGATAAAAGAAACTTCCGGCAAACAGTACCGGTTGAATTACGAAACGGGCTGTATCACGGGGAAAGTAGATTTAACGGCGCACGGTTACGCCTATATTATTTCGGATCAATCGGAAGAAGATGTGTTTGTGTCGCAGAAAAACCTTCGTGAAGCGCTGCACGGCGATATTGTAGATGTTCATTTGTTTGCCCGCAGGAAGAATGCGAAGTTGGAGGGACAGGTGGTGAATATCGTAGAACGTGCGCGTTCCACCTTCGTGGGAACCATCGGTATATCCGAAAATTTTGCTTTCATGATTCCGGACAGCCGCCTGATGCCCTACGACCTGTTTATCCCGAAAGGCAAAGAAGGCAATGCCCGGGACGGTCAGAAGGTGATCGCCCGTATCGTCGAATGGCCGCACCGCGCGAAAAACCCTATCGGCGAAGTCCTTCAAGTGCTGGGCGATCCCGGGGAAAACGAAACGGAGATGCACGCTATTCTGGCGGAATTTGAGTTGCCTTACCGGTTTGAACCGGAAATGGAAGTGGCAGCTGCGGCTATTCCCGTTGAAATAACGGCGGAAGACATTCGCGAACGTCGCGATTTTCGCGGTATTCCTACGTTCACCATCGATCCCGAAGACGCCAAAGATTATGACGATGCGCTTTCCCTCCGTCAGATGGATAACGGCCATTGGGAAGCAGGCGTGCACATTGCCGACGTAACGCATTACGTGCCTGCCGGCTCCATACTTGACGGAGAAGCTTTTAACCGGAATACGTCCGTCTATCTGGTAGACCGCGTAGTTCCCATGTTGCCGGAAGCATTGTCGAACAACCTTTGCTCATTGCGCCCCAATGAAGAAAAACTTTGCTTTTCCGCCGTATTTGAGATGGACGACAAGGCAAAAGTACTGAAACAATGGTTCGGACGTACCGTTATATGCTCTACCGGCCGGTTTAATTACGAAGAAGCGCAAACCATCATCGACGCCGGCAAAGGCCGCATGAGCGATGTGATCCTGACGCTTCACGGGCTGGCGCAGACCCTGCGCAGAGAACGCTTCAAAAAAGGCTCCATCTCTTTCGACCGCCCCGAACCGAAATTCAAATTAGGCAGCGACGGAAAACCGTTGGGAGTCTATTACACGGAAAATACCACCTCCCACCAACTGATCGAAGAATTTATGCTGCTGGCCAATCGCCGTGTGGCAGAATTTATCACAGGAATCATGCAGGTAGAAAGCCCCCACCGCGCCGGACAGGGGAAAATCGGCATATACCGTGTTCACGACAAGCCCAGCGCGGAAAAGCTGGAAAATTTCACCGGATTTATTACCCGTTTCGGCTACTCTATCAAAACATCATCCGAACATACCGTTGCCGTGTCGATGAACAAACTGCTCGAAAAAGTAAAGGGGACGCGGGAAGGAACGATGATAGAAACATTGGCGCTCCGTTCCATGGCAAAAGCAGATTATTCCACCGACAATATCGGTCATTACGGACTGGGATTCAGGCACTACACCCACTTCACTTCCCCCATCAGGCGCTATCCCGATATGATAGCGCACCGCCTGCTGCAATATTACCTGACCGGCGAAGGCGAAAAACCCGATAAGGAAAAACTGACCCTGTTGTGCCAACAGGCGTCGAGGATGGAAAAACGCGCCGTAGATGCGGAACGAACTTCCATCAAATACAAACAGGTGGAGTTCATGAGCGACAAAGTAGGGGAATGTTTTGAAGGAGTGATCTCAGGCGTGACGGAATGGGGGATCTACGTGGAAATTAACGAAAACAAATGCGAAGGAATGATACATATCCGGGAACTGAATGACGATTTTTACATTTTCGACGAAGATAATTACTGTATCAAGGGAAAACGGCGAGGACGGAAATTTCAGTTGGGGGATCCCATCAGGATTGAAGTCTGGAAAGCCAATCTGTTGAAAAAACAATTGGATTTTCGACTGGCCGGTGATTGATCGTCAATCATTTCTACTTTTTGTTATCATTGCCCGATTTTTGATAAAATAACTAAACCTGAAAAATGATGAAATCCAAAAAGAATATACTGATTCAACGAACGGAAAAATACACCGAGCCCCAAGAAATCAAGTCGGCAGGGCTGTATCCTTATTTCAGGGTGATTGAGTCCGACCAGGACACGGAAGTGCTGATGAACGGGAAAAAAGTGCTTATGTTCGGTTCCAACAGCTATCTGGGACTTACCAATCATCCCAGGATAAAAGAAGCCGCCAAAGCCGCCATCGACAAGTACGGCACAAGCTGTGCCGGCTCCCGGTTTCTGAACGGAACGCTGGACATACACGTCGAACTGGAACAAAAACTGGCCGATCTGACAGGAAAAGACGCCGCGCTTGTGTACAGTACGGGGTTTCAGGTGAATCTGGGCGTTGTCCCTGCTTTCACGGGACGCAATGACTACATCATCCTTGATGAACTCGATCATGCCTCCATTATAGAAGGTAGCCGCCTGTCATTCTCTAAAGTACTAAAGTACAGGCATAACGACATGGAATCGCTGGAAAAAATCCTCCAGCGTTGTGAGCCGGACAAGATGAAACTCATCGTGGTGGACGGCATATTCAGCATGGACGGCGACATTGCCAACCTGCCCGAAATTATCAGACTGTCGGAGAAATACGACGGCACCGTGATGGTGGATGACGCTCATTCGTTGGGCGTGTTGGGAAAAGAAGGCAGAGGAACGGCGTCGCATTTCGGCTTGACCGACCAGACCGACCTCATCATGGGAACGTTCAGCAAATCGCTGGCGTCTATCGGCGGTTTCATTGCCAGCGACCGCGACACTATCAATTTTCTGCAACATCATTCGCGAACATTGATATTCAGCGCAAGCATGCCACCGGCATCAGCCGCCAGCGTCATTGCAGCGCTGGACATCATGCTGTCCGAACCGGAACGGATACAGCACCTCTGGGATCTGACGCATTACGCCGTCCGGCATCTGGAAGAAGCCGGTTTTGACCTCGGCTTTACCCAAAGCCCCATCATCCCCCTGATGATCCGCGACAACATGAAAACCTTCCAAGTCACCAAAGCGCTGCTGGACGAAGGAATTTTTATCAATCCCGTGCTGTCGCCCGCCGTAGCCGAAAATTCCTCCCTCATCAGATTCAACCTGATGGCTACCCATACTTTCGAACAAGTCAATATCGCTATCGAAAAACTCGTCAAAGTAAGCAAATCTTTAGGCGTCATTTAAAACAAATATAAATAATAATTTATGCGTGTCGTTCTACAAGAAGTCAAAACAAAGAGGGATTTGAAACGTTTTATCAAATTTCCATTCAAATTGTTTGAAAACTGCAAGTATTGGGTACCCCCTTTAATCAGCGGAGAAATCCAGACGTTGCATAAAGACAGAAATCCGGCCTTTGAATATTGCGAAGCCAAATATTGGATAGCATACAAAAACGGCGAACCGGTGGGAAGAATTGCCGGCATCCTCAACCATCGCGCCAACGACAAATGGAGGAAGCGGCTCGTTCGATTCGGATGGGTCGATTTCATTGACGACCCGGAAGTATCGCAACGCCTCTTCTCCACAGTGGAAGACTGGGCAAGGGAACGGGGAATGACCGGCGTACACGGCCCGTTGGGATTTACCGATATGGACAATGAAGGGATGCTGGTGGAAGGCTTCGACAAATTGCCCACTATCGACAACATCTACAATTATCCCTATTACGTGACACATCTGGAACGGTTGGGATATGAAAAAGCAGAAGACTGGATTCAGTATATTTTCAACGCTTCCCAGCCCATTCCGGAAAAAGTGCAGAGAATCAGCCAACTGATCCTGAAAAAATACAACCTTCAAGTACTTAAATTCGAGTCGGTGAGGGAAATCCTGCCCCGCGCCAAAGAAGTGCTTGACGTGCTGAATGCCGCATTTGTAAACCTCTACGGCTTCGTTGCACTGACCGATAAGGAAATCGACCATTACGTAAAACAGTATTTCAGCTACATCAAGCCTGAATATGTCTGTTTCGTATCGGACGCCACCGGCAAAATCATCGGGTTCGCTGTCAGTATGCCGTCGCTTTCAAAAGCTATGCAGAAAGCCAAAGGCCGCCTGTTCCCTTTCGGATTTATCCATATACTGAAAGCCTTGCGCAAAAACGACACTATCGACCTCTATCTGAACGGTGTTTTGCCGGAATGGCAGAAAAAAGGCATTCATTCCATCTATCATGCCGAACTGAACAAGGCCTACATCCGCAACAATGTCACTGTCGCCATCTCCAATCAGCAACTGGAAAGCAATGTTGATGCTATCTCCGCATGGAAGGATTATCAAAAAGAAATGTATATCCGAAGACGTTGTTACCGCAAAACGATAGAATAAAGGCCAGCCCCTTGTTCAGTCCAATATTGTATCCTCTGTATTATGGATAACACGGGGGGCATTTACAACGGATTTTATTGTTGAATATAGCTTATATTCAATAATATAGATAAAAATTTAAAATTGTGTTTTTGTTGTTTTTTTAGAACGACAATAAAATTCTGCAAATCATTGTATTGTAATAAAATGCAGAATAAATATCTAAAAATCAGCAGAGTTGCAGATTCATCCAGCCAATAACGCTCCCGTCATTACCCTTTGTTTATTAAAAAAATATAGAGACGGGTGTACGATAAAATTCTCTGTAAGAAATAATTTTTTTGATACTGCACAAAAATTTAATTTCCGGTTATTTTTTTATTGTGGCGCTATCGGTCAGTGGACTGTTTCATCCGTGTTTTGTGTCTCGCTTTTTTCCACATCCTTCTTAAAAGTCCTTTCAGGACGTTCCACATTCTCCAAAGCGGATGGCTTTCGCGCTTTCAGACGCACGCCGTGCGCCTCTACATTCGTGTATTCGTGGAGGTCAGAAGAATTGTTTTTCATAGCGCCTCAAAAAAAGAATTAACTTTTCTCTTTTCTCTTTTCATTTTTAAATTTAATTTT
>JAIRLS010000137.1 GCA_031259205.1 Bacteroidales bacterium
GCCTACCGGTTGGGCGAACCGGTCGTCAGGGAGGATGTGAAGTGCATCACCGCCGACTATCTGATCAACAACATTGAGCTGGCGTTCAAGGTATGGCGGGAGCAGCCCTGGGGAAAACATATTCCTTTCGACATTTTTTGCGAAGAGATACTGCCTTACCGGTTGGACGTTGAACCGCTGGAGAACTGGCGGGAAAAAGCCCTGGCTTCTTTCGCCGACTTGAACCAATCGTTCAGGGAAGATTCGAGTATTACGGCGGTGGAGGCTTGCAGCAGGGTCAATGCCCTGTTGCCCAAATTCAAGATGGATAAAGATTTTCCGCCCATGAACTATTCCCAGTTAATGGCTACTACCAGAGGTACCTGCGATGCAATGGCGGCGCTGGCTGTTTTTTCCATGCGGGCGCTGGGTATTCCCGTCACCGTCGATTACACCCTGCAGTGGCCTCTCCTGCGAACCGGCCATTCGTGGAACAGCGTTTGCGACAGCGCCGGGCGGCATGTCTCCTTTATGGGAACGCAATCCCATCCGGGGCAACCGCATCAGGGAAGCGCCTATACCAAGAGCAAAGCCTACCGGAAAACCTTTGCCCGTCAAAATAGCATCCAAACGAAGGAAGCAAATATTCCGCCGGCTTTGAGAGATTCCTGCATGAAGGATATTTCGCACGAACATGCAGGATGTGCGGATATTACCGTACCCGTCCGCTTCCCGGCTACCATACCTGACGATTACGCCTATCTTGCCACACTGATCTGTCTTGGGGAAAATATACGATGGAATCCCGTTGCGTGGGGAAAAGTCGCCAATCAACAGATTCATTATGCTTCCGCAGGAAAAAAACTGTTGTACCTGCCCGTATATTATGCCAATCACCGGCAGACGCCCGCCGGGTATCCTTTTTATTCGGATGACGCAGGTAACCCGCAATTCTTTGAACCGGACAGTTCATACAAAGAGGTGGTACTGTATGAGAGAGGCACATATTACAACAATATGTGGACGGACAGGATGAATCAGGGACGTTTTGAAGTTGCCGACCGGCGTGACTTTTCCGATGCGAAAACAGTGCATCTGATCACAGCGCCTATGCCGTCTTTTAATGAGGTACAACTGAAATATCCTGTTGTCGGCCGCTATGTCCGTTATGTATCCCCGCCGCAAGGTTTTTGTAATGTAGCCGAAATAGCGTTTTACGGCGCCGGTGGGAGAATATTGAAGGGAACGCCCATCGGTACTTCCGGTTCATATAAAAACGGCATGATGACTTTTGAAAAAGCTTTCGACGGCAATACGGCCACTTTTTATGACGCTTCGAGCGACGATTCGTGGACTGGCTTGGATTTCGGCAAAAGAACGGTCATCGGCCAAATACGGTATCACCCTCGCCGAAATGTCTTGAGTATTGAGGCCGGCCAAACTTGCGAACTGCTGTACTGGAACGGAACGGGTTGGCAGTCGCTGGGCAAGCAGACTGCCGAAGACGCCTGCCTGTCGTTCCGGATGCCCGGCAATGCCCTGTTCTACATACGAACCGTTGGAAAAACAAGCGATAACGCCTCCGTATTCGTGATGGAAAACGACATGCCAAAATGGCTGTTTCAGGACGTTATCAAATAGTGAATAACGTAACTACTCAGGTACTTCAAAAAGGGTTAATTCTTTTTTTGAGGCGCTATGAAAAACAATTCTTCCGACCTCCACTATAGCACGAAAGCACGAAAGCACGAAGGCACGAAAGCACGAAAGGATGAATGTAGAGGCGAAAGGCTTTCGCCCCTTCGCCCCTTCGACCCTTCGCCTTCGCCCCTTTTTCCTTATTCCTTTTGCCGGCCGGTGATTTTTATTTTTATTCCTGCGTTCACAACAAATCCGTCGAGCGGCGCGTAAATATCTTTGAATAACGGGTTTGTAACCGTTCCGGTATAGATACTTCCGAATTTAGTTTGTCGCGTGTCGGTAAAATTCTCAAAATTGGCATAGATTGAAAAATGCTCCCATATTTTTTCTACCATTGCCCCGCAAATCCAGTAATCCCGGCTTATTGTCCCGTCGTTGAGCTGTTGGGGACTGTAATAGTATGCTTCCAGTCCGATTTTCCAACGGTCTTCTACTTCATACATCAGGATGTTGTTCAAGCGGTGTTTTGACGTGAGGGGATTCGGGGAACGCACTCCGTTTTCTTTCACATTTGCATCTGTAAAAGTGTAACCGACGAACAGCGTAAAATCGCTGTAACGGATTTTAATGTTGGTTTCCGCGCCTTTGGTATCTACCTGTCCGTCGATATTTTGCAATTGATAATTTCCGCCGGTAAGCGGTATCAGCATAAGCGGATGCCGGATGCAGGTGTAGAAAAACATTTGGTTTACGGATAAAAAGGCGTCCCCGACGGGCGTTTTGTAGTTCAAATCCGCATTTGAGCCGTAGCTGCGTTCCGGTTTATTGAAGTCGCTGCTTACCGGGAAGACGTTCCGATAGTGTATCCTTTCGCTTTCTTCGGTAAAAATAGCAGGCGTTTTATATCCCAATCCTCCGCCGATACGCGAAGTCCATTTTGTATTTATCTTGAATAACAGCGCCCATCGAGGTAACAAAACCCAACCGTAATCCTTCACGTAATCGCTGCGCAAACCGCTTTCTACGCCGAACCAGCGGGCTATTTGCGCGGTGTTTTGGACAAAAATCCCGCCTGTTGTTTGACTGTAGTTGCGCAAGGCAAAACCGGTGCGTTTCTTTTCCGAAAAATCATCGGTATAGAGGTTTGCGCCGGCCACCCATTCGACGGTTTCGCCGGCGTACAGATAATGGAATTCGGAAAAACCGCTGTTTTGGCGACCGGCGAAAGTATAATCGGGGATAGCGATGATGCGGTTAAAATAATTGTAGCTGCTGCGGAGTACCAACTTTGAACGGTCGCGCAATTTGTGCTCGACGGCCAATTGCGCGCTGAGTCGTTGCGTTTGATTATCTTCAAAATAAAGCTGTCCGCCGTCGCTGTCTTTTCCTTTGATATAGCGCATATCGCCGCCCAGCCGGTTTTCAAACGCTGTGTTGGCGCTCAGTTCCATCGTCGTACGGTCGTTGAAATAGACGAAAAAGCGAGGGTTCACGTTGTAGCGTTCAAATTCCGGTATGGCGGAGAGATTTATGTTTGCCGGGTCGTATGCGGCGTTGCTGTTGCGCGAAACAAACAGCGTAAGTCCGGTTTTCTCGAATCGTTGGGAATAGAAGCCGTTCACGTCGAGTCCCAAAGCGCTTGTGCCGTTGATATGAACGTTCCATTCCCTTTCGTCCGACGGCGTTTTGGAAACAAGGTTGACCAGCCCCGCAATTGCCCCGCCGCCGTAGAGCGTTGATGTGGCGCCTTTGATGATCTCCACCTGTTTCAGGTCGAGCGGCGGGATTTGTAAAAGTCCCAGTCCGCTTGCCGCATTTGAGTACAGCGGGAAACCGTCTTTGAGGATTTGCGTGTAGCGTCCGTCCAGCCCCTGTATGCGGATGGAAGCATTTGCCGAAATGGGCGAGGTCTGTTGCGTCTGAATCCCCGTACTTTCGTTGAGCAGCATACGGATGTCGCCGGGTTTCATGTTTCCTTTTTCTTCCAACTCTTCCGCACCGATAAATTCAATCCGGGTGGGAATGTTTTCAAAAGTTCTTGTCCCTCGTGTAGAGGAAATAACCACTTCTTCAAGGCCGGATGCTTCACTTTCAAGAAATATTTCTATCAGGCTACCGTCCGCCAACGGGAAGGTAAACGTTTTTTTCTGCTGCCCGTAGCCCAGATACGAAAAGACGACAGCGTGTTTGCCGTCCGGAATGCGACTGATCACTATCTGTCCGTTTGCGCCGGAAGTTCCGCCGTTTTGCGTTCCTTCAACGAACGCCGTCGCGCCGACAAGCGTTTCTTTGCTGCCGGCGTCTTTGATGATCGCCCTTAATGTGTTTTGGGCAAAGGTGACGTTGCATATCGCTAATGCAACAAGTATAAATATATTTGTTTTCATTTTAATTTGTCTTAAATAAATAAAGAAATTAAGAAATGTCATAATATCAACTACTGCTATAAAACTACGAATATATTTAACAAGTAAAATGAAGCAGTCTATTTATTGACATCTACTTAGAAACGCCGTAAGTTCTTCATAAGAACCCGGCGAGTTTGTGAAATGTGCCGGAATTTTCCGATTCCAACAGGGGAAAATAGGGCAATGTGATCAGGCAAATTTCGGCGGTTGCCAAATGCCGTCAATGAAAGGCGAAGTATAGATAAACGGCCGGCAAGTGTTTATTTCTGCCGGCGCATCCTGTGATTTAATGAATGTACAAACAAAATCTTCTATTATAAACCCGGTACAAGCGTTGCATAGCATAAACGGCGGACAGCAATCGTCACAATCGTCGCAATCGTGTGAAGGATTTCCGCCGGTTTGTCCGGTCTGAAACTCAGTATCGTCCACACATGTGTCCGAACAATACGCTACCGTAGAGAGGAGCGTTATGTAAACAGATAATATGACCGATATTATTTTCATGACACAAAACTACAAAAAAAACGTGAGTTTTAAACGCATAAAATGAAAAAAGTTTTACAGAGGACAGGAGCATTAAATTATCGGTCATGGGTTGAATCCGTTATGAAGGCGAACGGGGCTACATGGCTGAATTTCAGCATGTGGTCGCAATTTGCGACTACATGCTGAAACTCGTCTTTTGTCAGTTCAAACATGAAGTCGTCCGGAAACTGCCCAATGTTTCTTCTTACCTGTTCTTTCAGTCGTTTGGTCGCTACATGATACATGGCTGCAAGATGGACGTCGAGCATTACCTGCGACCTCTTATTTCATATATCTGTTTTTGAATGGTTTCCAAGTCCACAGGCATGAGAATTTAATTGATTTGATTGTTAATCGTTTATAATAAGACTGTTTGAATTTCTTTTGATTACCCCCGTAACTATGAAGGTCTTTTTTATCATCTCGAACGGAATCTCGAACGGGGGATAGAAATAGCTGCCTTCCATTGGCCCGTTGTCGTGTTTCCGGTGGTTGTCGGAAATGCAGATATAGCCTGTTTTGTCGTCGTTATAATACAGTCGCTTGATGTACCGGTTGTTTTCCGTTTCGACAACATACACGTTTCCCGTTTCGATTATCCTGTCGAGGTTTTCACGCAATCCGAGAAGGCATCCGGGCGGATAGCACGGTATCATGCTGTTGCCGTACACGTATATTGCCCCTTCGCTGTCTTTTAGCAGGTCGCCTACGTTTATCCATCCGGTTTGTATGGAATTATATACATCTACCTGATGCGAACCGGTAGCGGCCTGTACGTCGAATACGGGTACCAGCTTTCCGGTGCTTTCCCTGCGCATCAGTTCAAGGCCCGTAACAAGGTCGGCGTAGTCGGCGTTTAAAGTGAATGACAGTTTTCCCTTTTCTTCGTCGGTCAGGTCGGAAAGTGATTTTTTCAAAAGGTCGTTACCCAATTTCTTTGCCACATCGCTTTTGGATGTATTGTATTTCTTTATCAGGTCGCCAACAGTGAGAGAATGGGCAGACGGGGCGGACGGTTGAGGCTCTTTGAACATTTCGCCATTGCCGGTGAGCAGCCAATGAATATTAAGTTCCGGGTATTTTAAAGAGATGCTCTTAATCTTGTCTGGCTGCATTGATAC
>JAIRLS010000226.1 GCA_031259205.1 Bacteroidales bacterium
AGTTTTTCGATTTTAAGCGCTCTACAATTAAATATTTGCAAATAGAAACAGATTTGACTGCAAATATGAGATTCTCCGAAACATATAAAAAAGTAACCCTTATGTTATTGATTTGCGTATATATACATAAAACACAGCGTGTTACCGAATTATTTGATATTTTAACCGGACAGCAGTGATAATTAATAAAACTATTATAAGTTATTTATTTTTCATCCCTAATCAGTTTTTTTGATACAATAAATGATACTTTTCGTGGCAGTTTATTCCAGCTTTTATCCTTAAATTTTCAACTTTTTTAACAGACAGACATCTCACTAAAGCAAGCCGCGTAAAGATAAACATGATTATTTTTTTGCAAATGTGAAGTTATTCCCGAAACAACAATATATCGTATATTGTAAGCGAGGACAGTATAACCCGGTTTCGCCGGCAGTCCATTGAGAATCGAACAGCGTCCCTTCCCCCTGTCCCTTTGTCGTCTTGCCGGTTTCCTGTTAGCCGAATATACAAAAAAGAGTGGCATCTTCGCGACGGCACTCTTCCTAACACAGAAACTAACTACTTAATTATAAATAACTTAAAACTACTATATTCTTTATGAACGAGAGTGCAAAATTAATGCAATTTTATTCACTCCCCAAAAAAATTGAAGTAAAATATGCAACTTTACAACGAAAAATTTTTCGTAAAATTATATGATTTTTTTTATCATCTGATGTCATTTCTTATACTTTTGACAAACAGTTTGGATTCATTGACGAAAGTATGAAAATTATTGACGAATATAAAAAATGATTGATAAATTTTGCTTACTTTTGATTAATAGATAAAAACACGGATGAATACAGATAATATATTTACTAATAGGGAATTAAGTTGGTTATCGTTCAATGAAAGAGTCTTGCAGGAAGCCTCTGATCCTATCGTACCGGTGGTGGAACGCATTAAGTTTCTGGGGATTTTTTCCAATAACATGGACGAATTTTTTAAAGTGCGGGTAGCGTCCATTAAACGCATGATCGACCTGAAACTGGACTCCAAAAAAATACTGGGCGAAAAACCTAAAAAATTATTGCAACTGGTTCAAACAAAAGTCATACGGCTGCAAGTAAAATCGCAGCACATCTATCTTGAAACCCTTAGAGAACTTGAACAACACAATATCTTTATAGCGGACGAAACCAAATTATCCCCCGTACAACAGCGCTTTGTCCGTACTTATTTTACGGAAAAGGTGTTATCGGCGATCTCCCCCATCATGCTCCGCAATGTCGAAAAATTCCCCTATCTCGAAGACCGCGCCATATATCTGGCTTGCAAACTGACGGGCGCTAACAACAATATCGAATATGCCATCGTGGATATTCCAACCGCCGTTTTGCCACGCTTCATCCGGTTGCCCGCCATCGGAAGGCGACAGTACATTATCCTGCTCGACGATATCATCCGCTTCAATATCAAAGAAGTATTCGCTATTTTCCAGTACGAAAAATACGAAACCTACACGATAAAACTCACTCGCGACGCCGAATTAGACATTGATAACGACCTCTCCAAGAGTTTTCTGGAAAAAATCTCCAAAAGCGTCAACCAGCGACGGACAGGACAGCCGGTACGCTTTGTCTATGACAGGAACATCCCCAAAGATTTACTGAATTATCTGACAGGACAGTTGGAATTGAGCAACGACGACAATCTGATTCCGGGAGGTCGTTACCACAATTTCAAGGATTTCATGAATTTCCCGAACGTAGGCAAGGGAAAATTGGAGTACGAACCCCTGCTTCCGCTCGATCATCCTGCCATACGCATCGGCAGCAGCATTCTTCAGGCAATCGACGAAAAGGATATTCTGCTGCATTTTCCCTACCAGAAGTTCACCGATTACATCAATCTGCTGCGCGAGGCAGCCATTGATCCGTCGGTGAAAAAAATCAAAATCACCCTCTACCGCGTCGCCAAACAGTCGCAAGTCATCAGCGCATTGATGAATGCCGTCCAAAACGGAAAAGAAGTGACGGTAGTCATTGAACTGCAAGCCCGTTTCGACGAGGATTCCAATATCTACTGGTCAAGAAAACTGGAAGAAATCGGCGCAAAAGTACTGTTTGGAATTGCCGGACTGAAAGTACACAGCAAACTGACCCTGATTACCAAAGAAACCGGCAGGCAACGGCAATACTACTCCGCCGTGGGAACAGGCAATTTCCACGAAGGCAATGCCATCGCCTACACCGATCTCCTCCTGCTCACCGCCAACCAGTCCATCGGACGCGAAGTGGACAAAATCTTCGAATATTTCGAAACCCCGTTTAAATACCCCGTTTTCAAACATCTGGTCGTTTCTCCGCAATTCATGCGGAAAAAAATCTGCCGCTTGATAGATGCCGAAATCGCAAACGCCAAAGCCGGTAAAGAAGCATGGATCATGATAAAAATCAACAACCTGTCCGACCGCGACGTAATTCACAAACTTTATCAGGCCAGTTGTGCAGGCGTTGTTATCCACATGGTGGTACGGAGTATCTGCTGTCTGATTCCCGCCATGACGGATGTAAGCGAAAACATTGAAGCGGTCAGCATCGTGGGGCGCTATCTGGAACATTCGCGGATATTCATTTTCTGCAACGGCGGAAAAGAAAAGTACTACATCTCGTCAGCCGACTGGATGTCGCGCAATCTCAATGCAAGAATCGAAATCGCCCTGCCGGTATATGACGCCGATATACAGAAAGAACTGAAATTCATCCTCGAAACACAACTGAAAGATAACGTCAAGGCACGCTATATCGACAGTAAACAGGACAACCGGTACAAACGGAATGACCAAACCTCGCTGTCGTCGCAAATGTTTTTATATGAGCATTATAGAAAATTCCTGAATAAAACGGCAGACCAAATGTAACCTTTATTAAAATCAAACGTTATAAAATAACAGGCTTCATGTATAATAATCTGGGACAGGCAACGGAATGAAAATAAAATTGACATTTTTGTTATTATTTACTGCGTCTTTGCTTTCTTTTTCGCAAACCATAGTAGAGAAATCACTGGGAGAAAGCGTGTTCCGGAGTGGGGAAAAGTTGATTTTCAGGATTCACTACGGATTCATTACGGGTGGCGAAGCCATCATCTCTGCCCACGAAACTTTGTTGAACGATAAAATGGTATTTCATGCCAAAGTGATGGGGCGTACCTCCGGATTGGCAGATAAAATCTACAGAGTCATAGATGTTTACGAAAGTTTTTTCGATCCGGCCAATAACCTTCCCCACAAGGCGATCCGCAATATCAGCGAGGGCAACTACCGTTTTTACGATGAAGTAGCCTATCATCACGACGAACTGTACGTGGAAAGTCAGCGAAAGGGCAAGGTGGCTATTCCCCCGCAGACACTGGACATAGTGTCCGTAATGTTTTACGTAAGGCGACTCGATCTAAACATGCTGAATTTCAATGACGTCATCCGTTTCGATACCTATTTCAGTGATGAAATCTTTCCTTTCTACATCGTTTACAAAGGCAAAGAAACCATTTCCATCGGTTCCGGCAAGTACAAATGTTTTAAGTTTGTACCTGTCGTTGAACCGGGGCGCATCTTTAAAAACGAAGACGACATGACCGTCTGGTTTTCGGACGACGAAAATAAAATCCCGGTAAGCGTCAAGTTCGATATTCTGGTAGGATCGTTCCGTTGCGATCTTGTCCGGTCTGAAAATCTCAAATACCCTCTGACAGCCAAGGTAAAATAAAAAAGGCACGATTTTTGTAGTAATATTTAGTCAATATGTTTAAATTAAAATTAAGTCCAATGAAAAAGTTTTTATTATTAGCGGCGGTTTGCTGCGTAACGATTGCAACGGGAGTGGCTCAGGATGACAAGCCCGCGAAAGAAGAGAATCCGAATGCCCCTGAGATTCAGTTCGATAAACTGGTTCACGACTTTGAAACCATCGAATTAAATGGAAAAGCGGAAGTAGAGTTTACCTTTACCAATATCGGGAAAGAACCGCTCAGAATCACTCAATGCAGCGCAAGTTGCGGCTGCACTGCGCCCACATGGACCAAAGAACCGGTGAAACCCGGCGAGAAAGGCGTCATCAAGGTGGTTTACAAGAACACCAATTATGCTTCGAGTTTTAACAAAACGGTGACCGTTACCTCCAACGCCAAGACAAGCAAGGTGATACTTACCATCAAAGGCACGGTAGCCCCGGCACTGGCGCAAACAACGGAATGATCCGGTTGCGGCAGTAAGTCCCGTTACCTTTACCTTCTTTGATAATAATAGCCGCGTTTTTCAAACTTGGCAAGGAAAGCGCCATGAATACTCTCGTGAATGCCCAGCAGTAAAATGCCTTTATCCATCAGATTTTTGTAAAACAAATCGAAAATCTTGTTTTGCAGATGGTAATTGAAGTAAATAATCACGTTCCGGCATACGATCAGGTCGAATCGAATACCGGAAAAGTTGGAATCCCGCACCAGATCATGCTTGGCGAATACAACTTTTTCCAGCAAAAAGGGACGAACTTTTATGCGGTCGTTGACCGTATCAATTTCAAGGTATTTGTTCCACAACTCTTCTCCGCATAACGTATTGTCGCCGGAAGAGCAAATTACTTTTTCAAAATTATTGAGATAGCCTAAGTTGAACCTGTACTTGTAAATGCCTGCCCGCGCTGTTTCGAGCACGTCGGTGTTCAGGTCGGTTGCCCACAAATGCGTCTTTTCCAATATCCCCATTTCGTAAAGCAGGATGATCATTGAATATACCTCCTGTCCGCTCGAACATCCCGCATGCCAGATGTTGATGGCGTCTTTTCCGGAGATCGCCGGTAAAAAGTTGTTTCGCAGGTCAATCCAAACAGCGGGGTCTCTGAACATGTCCGTTGTATTGACCGTAATTTTCTTTACGACCGTTTCCAAAAACTGGGGCTGGGTTTTCAGCCGTTTAATCAGTTCGGAGGCAGGAATGCGGTAATCCAGCAATATTTTTGAAAATCTTCTGTGCAGCGATTTGTCGGAATAGTCACTGAAGTCATAGGAGGAATGATCCTGTATGACAGAGATGATTTCGATAAATTCCTGTTCACTGATATCCATTTAATAATACTCATAAGTATATTTATACAACGAGTAAAGTTTATAAGTAGCAAAATACGATTCTATTTCGCGGTAAACACCTTTATCGTCATAATCTATTTTTTTCCTGGAAAATTCCTTCGACTGCTGATTTTTTTTCCATGATTCGACTTTCAGGAAATCGACATTGTATTGGTATTCGTGGGATACGTATCTCATGCCTCCCAAATTGACCGTTTCTTCCCCGATGGGACGGTTCTGTTCGTCGTACCGGTAGAATTTTTCATATTCGGCCACATCTCCCCGCTTTTTCGTTTCCGAGAGCAGCAGAATATCATCTTTGTAGGTTAAAAAAAGCGAATGTACCGGTTTTCCGGTATTGTCGGTTTTTATTTCCGACAGCAAGTGACCTTTGGCATTGTAGGTATTCACCTGTTTGAACAGCAGGCGATTTCCTGCGTCGTAAATCTGTATATCCGTCGTATTGCCGGAAACGCTCAGTTTTCTTTTTTCAACGGGCTGTTGATTGCTGGTGTATTGTATTTCCGCAAGTTTGCCGTTATTGTCGTAAATGTAGACGTTACTGTAGGAGGTGACCCCGTCAAAACCATACTCTCTGGTTTTGTTGTCGCCGGCGTCGTAAACGATTTTCTGGCTGTATTGCAATTTCTCTCTATCGCCCTGATATCTTTCGTAATTAACTTGACGGTTTTTGTTATCGTATTGATAGACGACCACGGAAATCACTTTTCCGGCGGCATCGTAATTGACCGCTTCCGTCAGGTTCCCTTTGGTGTCGAATTGCCTGACCGATGATTTGTATCCCTGTTCGGTCGGCTGTCCGTTTCTGTAGTCGTGGGTAAATTCGGTCTGCGTCTTTACTCTGGCTTTTGCCATGCGTTCTCTTTCGGCGGTTTTCAAATCGTATTGCGCTTCGACAGTACCCATTCCGACAGACATCAACAAAACAGCTATTATTGTTTTTGTCATGGTATCAAATTTTTATTTTTTCATTTATACATTCCCGTATTTTGTCGAAAATATCTTCTACCGGCAATATTTCTCCTTGCCGGCCGCAGTCTATTTTCAGTAATCCGGCTTTATCAGCCAGCGACAGGTACATTTGCCTGACGCTGTCCTGAAAACTCAGGCTGGATTCGTGTATATCACGTTCTCCCCGAAGATATTGCCTGTCGTCGCCTTTCCGTATGACCGACAAATTCCTGTGCGTAAAGGCGGAAGGCACATCCAGAAAGATGTTCAGATCGGGTTTGGGCAAGGCGTAATATTCAAACTCCAAGTGAAGAATCCATTCGCGCAACGCCGTCTTTTCCCGCTCATCCTGCAATTTGGCGCACTGGTAGGCAACGTTGGAATACACGTATCTGTCCAGCAGGACAGTATCCCCCAACTGCAACCATTTTTCCAGTTCCGGTTTGAAATCGAACCTGTCGCCTGCATACATCATTGCCACCAGATAGGGACTTGCCTGATGAATATCGCCCAGTTCTCCCCGCAGGAAACGTGCAATTAACCCGCCAAAGACCGCACTGTCTGTGCGGGGAAAGTGCAGCATCCTGCATTGCCTGCCTTTTGTGGACAACCACTCATACAATCTGTTGATCTGAGTCGATTTTCCTGCACCGTCAAGTCCTTCAATTACAATTAATCCCATATCCGGCGAAAAGGTCACATTTCTTTTAATCCAAAGAACACGCCGACACAACCCTCCACCCTGTTGCCGGTTTTACTTCCTTTGGGTTCGGGAATACGCACGGTTACTTTTATCTGCTGACTGGCATCCGAACGGAAATCCCATTGCCGAATGTTTCCGTTTTTCCGGCTGTCGAACAATATATTTCGATGAATATCGGACACGATAAACTCTACTTCGGGTATCATCTGTTCGACGCATACGTACAGACGATACTGCTGTCCCGCAAACAGGGTCTTATATACTTCCGCTTCTTCGCCCTGGCTCATGATCGCCGCCTGATAACTGCCGTCGTGAATGTACGGGTTGAGTACCGGAATACAGGCTCCCTTGACGAATACTTTGCACTGAGCTGATGCGTCAAAAGAAAGAACCGTAAGAAAAACCGCTATGACAATTGAAAATATTCGTCGCATAGATATTTATTTTTTATTTTACAAAGTTATGACGTAAAGTTTGTATTTGCTGTTTGATCTCTGTAAAGGTTTCCACATCGACGCTACTTAGTGATATCGACTCGATAACGGAGGTTTGGCTTTTTTCGTCAAATTTCACACTGCTCTGCATCTGATCGATCTCGACTTTGTCGAACGCTTGAGCCAGACCGGTCATTTCCGACATCAGCGCTGCGATTTCCGGAATCTGTTGTGTGTCGGACATTGCCTGCCAAATCATGTCGAATGTCAGTTTCTGGTCAATGACTAACTGTTCGATCTGTTTTTCGTTGGCAGCCAGATTCTCGTTGGTCAGGCTTGATGCAATGTACATGCCTTCTACCCATCCGCCCACAATGGAGGATATCACCAGAAATTTACGGTCGGCGTCGTCGTTGAGGTGAGCCGAGCAGGATGAATAAATTTCGGAGAGGATACGCAGCATACCATCCCTGTCGTTGGTGTTTGCCTCCAGATTTTTCAGCAAGTTATTGTCAATGGCCGCCGATATCCCCAGCCCGTCCACCATCCTTTGGATCGCCAGTTTATAGCGCAGCATGGTTTGTGTCTGGTCGAAAAGACCCGAATATACCAAATCGGTAACATAAATGCCGAAATTGATCGCCATCTTACTGTGTGTTACATATTTAGAAGCAAACGTAGGGTCGTTCAACAAAACGCCTCGATACTCTATGCCCAGGTTTTTTATCAGAATAGACATTTCAATAGGCGTAGGCAACGAATAAAACACTTTTTGAGCCATCTCGACATACGCCGAATCCTCTCTCAGATCACTTTGATCTACTATCTCCCTCTCGTCCTGTTGTTGGCGGCTACATGTCGCGCATGAGTGGCAAAGCAAACAGATACATGCCGACAGGAGAAAAAACGAAATGTAAAATTTTCGCATTTATATCAACATTTAATTAATTATTATTGATTATTACCTGGCAGCAAATTAACAAAAAAAAAAGCACATTTTAGCTATTTTCATACGTTTTTTTTTTAATTTATTCATTGGAGCGGTTTTTGTATTCATTTTATGCTTCCGTCCATAGACGGAATATAAATAAAACCGATAAACCGTTGCTGTCCGGCATGAAAAAGCACTGGAGGGTTTGGGTTGCAGAGTTTTAATCGGCCGATGGCGAAAAATCGGGACTCTCACCCAAAAACAGAAAGAGGCCGCGTACTTTCTCCGTCATACGGATTGCGCTCAATATCTTTGCGTTAACAAAAAATAACCTTCCGCCGACAATTCAAAGATAAAAAGTGATATATTTGCACGATAAATTGAATGAGGATGAAATTAAAATTGATTTATCCCAGATGGGAGAAACTGCCGGGGCAAACCACGTTCAATCTGCCGCCTCATGGACCGGTGGTGTTTGCGGCGGCATTGCCCGAAGAAGTGGAAGTTTCTTTTACGGATGAGAATGTGGAAGAAGTCGATTTCGACGAAACATGCGATCTGGTAGCTATTTCCACCATGCTCAGCACACAGGTGAAACGCGGATGGGAGATCGCCGGCAGGTTTCGGCAGCAGGGCAAAAAAGTGATTTTCGGCGGCATATCCACCATGCTTCATGCCGAAGAGACGATGGAACATGCCGACTCTGTTTTTCTCGGAGAAGCCGAAGGACGTATGGAGGAAGTGCTGAATGACTGGAAACGCGGACAGCTTAAAAAGGTGTACAATTTCATGGGCAAGCTGCCGCCGGTGGAATGGGCAGGTCCTGCGCGGCGCGACCTCTACAAGCGGGCGCTCTACAACCACAAGGGGGTACAGATGGTAGATCTGTTCCATGCCTCGCGCGGATGCCGTTTCAGTTGCTATCCGTGTGCGGTATCCTATCTCGGCGGGCGCAGTTTCCGTCCCCGCCCGATGGACAAAGTAATAGAAGAACTGGCGACCATCGACAATAACCGCCTTTTTATCGTCGATAACTCACTGGCGCAAAACAAGGAATGGGAAATTCAACTGTTTCGCGAAATGATTCCTTTCAAAAAGAAATGGATCAGCCACACCATCGAAGACGATCCCAAAGTGCTTGATCTGGCGGCACAGGCCGGCGCATGGTACGTATATCAGGCGGTGTATGACACGTCGGACTATATCCGGGAACGCATCAAACGCTACCACGACTATGGCATCGGCGTGGAAGGTACGATATTGCTTGGTCTGGACAACCAGTCCGAAGACGACATCCGGCGCCTGATAGACTTTCTGTTGAACATCGACCTCGATTTGGCCGAATTTACGGTAATGGTGCCTTTTCCTCATACCAAAGTATATGACGACCTGATCAGGCAGGGACGCATCTTCGATTTTGACTGGAACCACTACAATGCCGGCCAAGTGGTCTATCATCCGAAACAGATGTCGGCCGAACGGTTGCAGGAACTGTACGAATACGCATGGACTGCTTTTTACGGCGAAGAAACGCAGGAATCGAAAATGATGCGGTTGTTCACCCGCGTGATGATGCGCGAAATGAATGAAGGCACTTACCGTCCCCGCGACAGGCAACTGATCAACCAGTCCTTCGGAAAAACGGTGGTAAGGAAAATAGCGGTTTAGTCATGTTTAATCCTTAAATTATGCAGGTTTCCGGAGAATATTACGACGAAATATTTGAATTTACAGGCCAATGGGACTTACCGTCCAAATGCGGGCTTAAAATATGCGAAAAAGACGGAAAAAAAATCGTCATTGTGACCGAATTGTATCAGGACAATCCCGGCACATCCATCACCTATGCCGGAAAATCACTGGCCGAACAGATTTGCCGCGCCAAAGGCTTTTGTTTACAGGATATTGTCTATCTGGAATGTAACCCCGACACTCATTCCAAACTGTCTTTCTACGATGAAGAATTTTTTGAGGTCACTTTTCCGGAAAATTCCCCGCCCCACTACCGGAAACTTTCGCCCGAAGAAACCGAACGACTGAATGCCGGAAAATAAAACAACGTTGGAAAAGAGACAAGCCCTTTCCCAACGTCGGCATTAAAAAACAATTAAAACTTAATTTTCAAAAAAATCTTTTACATTGTCCACAGGAACAATATTCTCAAGAAAGACATAAGCGCCTGTTTTTTCAGACTTTACCATTTTGATAACCTTAGTTACTCCTTTTCCGGTGCCTTTCTGCTTTAACGTTGCAACTACTTTTTTTGCCATGACTTAAATTATTTTAATTCTTTGTGAACAGTTACTTTTTTCAGAAACGGATTATATTTCCGGCGTTCCAACCTGTCGGGCGTATTCTTTTTGTTCTTGGTCGTGATATATCGCGACATTCCCGGAACTCCGCTGTCTTTTTGTTCCGTACACTCCAAAATCACCTGTATGCGGTTGCCCTTTGCTTTCTTTCCCATTGTGACTGCTTATTTAATATGTTATGAACCCTTTTTCAATTGCATTCTGCAAAGCGGCTTCAATACCTGCTTTGTTGATATTCCTGATGCCTGCGGCGGACACTTTCAAGGTAATCCACTCATTGGACGAAGGCACAAAAAATCTCTTCTCGAAAAGGTTGGGATAAAATTTCCTCTTTGTCCTCCTTTTGGAGTGTGATACGTTGTGTCCTACTATAACGCTTTTTCCAGTAATCTGACAAATTTGCGACATGATCGTATTCTTACTTATTCAATTTTCGGGCTGCAAATATCCGAATAAAAATCGGAATCTCCAAAAAAAATATTAAAAAAAGATTCCGGGACTGCTTTGGGACATGGTTCCGGAACAGGCGCCTGCGTTTCCAAGCCTTCAACTCATGAGGCTGCGCAAAAACGTCTGTTCTCTCCGTATGAAAGTAAAACCGTCGGGAGGGATTCGCGACCGTTTCGAAAAATTGCCGTGCAGATATTTAAAATATACATCGTTCAAATTTTATTCGGTTTATGTAAAAATTTATTACCTTTGTATTCGTAAAATGTAATATAAGGAGATACGATAAAAACCAATGATTTTAAATAGATGTAGCTGAATTACAGTACAAATCGCAGTAATTATCACAAAAAGAAGAATATTATGGAAGAGATTTTAATTGTACCCGACATTCACGGGAGAAATTTTTGGAGACCTGCATTAGATTACAAGGGAATGGTAATATTTTTAGGCGATTATACCGACCCTTATCCACAGGAAGGTTTTACCCAGGATGATGCTTATCAGGGTTTACTGGAAATCGTAGATTTCAAAAAACAAAATCCCGACAGGGTCATTTTACTGGTCGGCAATCATGAATTGCATTATTATAACAGGAGTTTTGCCAGCGGACGGTTTGACGCCAACTACTTTGAGCGATACAATGCGATACTGACCGGTGAAGAAACAGCCGGCCTGTTTCAGGTTTGTAAACAGATAGATAAGTTCCTGTTCATTCATGCCGGTCTGACGAAAGGCTGGTACGATACACATTTTAATGAATTTTCCCCACTGGGAAATACGCTGGAAGAACAACTCAACAATTTGTTTCTCTCTAAGAAAGAGGCATTTGATGAAGCTTGTAGATACAGAGGTGGTTTTCATCGGGCAGGGAGTCCTCTGTGGGCAGATGCAAATGAATTTCTCGACGAAGTAGATCATTATGATAATACCGTTAGACAAATTATTGGTCATACGCAGCTGAAAATTGACAGGCCATATACCAAAGCCAATATTTGTTTGCTGGATAACAGACAATTGTATTTGCTGAAAAATGGCAAAGCGGTGAAATATATTGTGTCGCAATGATGAGCCTCCCGTCATCCTGCGTCCGTTATTCTCTACCTGCAACAGGTTGAAATACATTCACAAAATACGACAGAGCACTTTACGGGAGGCGGTTGTTCCGAACTCTGTACCCCCTTCGCTGTGTGATTGAGTATGCTTCTCACAGAATCATACCGCGCAAAGCGCCATTTTCTTATCTCCGGTTCCCCGGTGGAACAGGCAAAGGAAGAAAATCCTGATTGAGGATCATCCATTTTTGCAGTTCGGCTTTCAACTCGCGTTCCTGTTGGGCGTATGCCGGATTTCCAGCCAGATTGTTCAACTCATACGGGTCGTTCACACGGTCGTACAGTTCAAACATCGGCCTGTGTTCGGCAAAAAACAGTTTTGAATAAAGCGAATCCAGCGTTCCGTTGCGATGCATCTCTTGCAGTTTTTTCCAGAACGGTTGTCCGCTGAAATCGACCGGTTCGTAGGGCAGTTGCCACAGGGCATTGTAAATTAGCTTATATTCTTTGGAAAAAACCGTGCGTCCGAGGTCAAAGTCGGCAGAGCCGTTGGGCAAACCGCTGCCGTGCGCTCCACGTTCGGCAAAGATATAGGTGTGGGCATCAAAACCGGCGTCGGTGAACGCAGGCAGAAAACTTTTACCGGTAATTTCGGATGGGACAGGGACTCCGGCTATTTCAAGAAAAGTGGGCGCAATATCTTCGCCGGAAATTAAGGCATGGGAGATGCTTCCCGGCTTGATTGTACCGGGCAAACGCGCCAATAGCGGCACATGTATTCCGAGTTCGTTCAGAGTGCCTTTTCCTCGTAACAAGGCGCCTCCATTATCGCCGATAAAGACAACGAGGGTATTGTTTTTCAGTCCGCGTTTGTCCAATTCATCCAGCAATTGCCCTATATAGACGTCCAGACGTTGTATTTCGCCGTAGTATCCGGCAAGGTCTTTGCGCAGTTCGGGTATATCGGGCATTCCTGCCGGCAGGACGAGGGTTGAAGCGTTGGGTTCGTATGCCGTTGCGTCAAAGGCACGGTGCGGTTCGTTGAATCCTACCTGTATGAAGAACGGTTTTCCTGTGGGGACGGCGTTGAGAAATTCGGTCAATTGCGGCACTGCATCCTTGCTGCCGCCCTGACGGAGATAATTTACCCGCTGTTCGAACGTACGCAGGCGGTATTCCTGAAAGACGTTTTCCGATTCGGGCGGGGTACGCGATCCGTCCAGATGGAAACTTCGACCGCAGATGCCGGTGTAATACCCTCCCTCGCGCAGTAATTCAGGAAAAGCGGTGATGTCGGCAGACAGGGGCGCCGAGAAACGGGTCATCCGTATATCCACTACCGACCGTCCCGTCATCAGCGAAGCCCGGGAAGGAACGCTTTGAGGAGCGGTGGTATAGGCGTTCCTGAAAAGTATCCCCTCTTTCGCCAGACGGTCGATATTGGGCGTTTTTACATTCTTGTCCCCGTAACAGCCAAGGAAAGGGACGCTGTGGTCGTCGGAAAGGATAAAGACGATATTAGGTCTGACCACTTGCGCTGCAACAGCGCCGCTCAGCGCCAGGGCAGAGGAAAGTAACCCTGCCCTGCCGACAGTGAACGGTTTTCTGATATTTTTCATCCGATTCATATTAAAATTCTCCTGTTTCATGATCTTTTATTCTGTGAGGTTATTTGTTTGTCGTTGATAAATTCCTGTTCGACTGCGCATTGGCATTTGCCCTTGCGCCGGCCTTTCCGGTATATTTGAGAATCAGCGGATTTTCATTCTTCCATTGATGTTTGAGCGGATAGACGTTGTATTTCCATGCTTCCGCTTCAAAGACTTCAGCCAGCTCTTTTACTTTTTCCGGATATTTGGCCGCCAGATTGTTCACTTCGTTAAAATCCTCTTTCGTATTGAACAGGTATGCGACGTCGGGATTTTCCGCCCTGTTTTTTACGCCGTTGGGGAAAGAAGCTTTCCATCCGTCTTTGTAAATGGCATACGAGCCGGTCATTTCGTGGTACTGCACGGTATGCCGTTCGGCTGCGTTTTTGTCGGCGATGCTGTAGGCCAGACTGACGCCTTCGATGGGCGCCTGTTTGTAGCCGTTAATGACGTCCGGCGCCTTGCCTCCGACGAGTTCAACGGTGGTAGGCAGAATGTCGCTTACGTATGAATACTGCGTGCGGACGCCTCCCCTGTCTGTAATCTTTTTGGGATAAAACAGGATCAGGGGATCGTGCGTACCGCCTTCCCATACGGGATTGCCTTTGTAATAGCGGAACGGCGTGTTGGTAGCGGCCGCCCAGCCGGCAGGATACATCGGTTTTGTTTCCGCAGAGCCTGTTTTGTCGATGTTCTCCAAATCCCGTGCGAAGTGTTGCTCGGCGGTTTCGCCTCTCCGGTTGGGAAATACCCGTCCAAATTCTCCACCTGCGCCTGTTGCTCCGTTATCTCCGATCATCAGTGCGATCAGCGTATTGTCCAATTGGCCGATTTCTTCCAGCAGGGAGATGATACGTCCGATTTCGTGGTCGGTGTGCGATACGAAACCGGCGTAGGTTTCAATATGCCGCAAAGCAAGTTTCTTTTCGTCGGCCGACAGGTCTTTCCATGGTTTTACTTCGGGGTTTTGGGGCGCTAATTTTGTATTGGCCGGCACTACGCCGAGTTTTTTCTGCCGCGCCAGCACTTCTTCGCGGTACCAGTCCCATCCTTTGTCGAATTTACCTTTATACTTGTCGATCCATTCCGGGGCTACCTGATGAGGCCCGTGCGCTGCTCCCGGCGCATAATACAGGAAGAAAGGCTTTTCGGGATCGGCTTTTTTCTGTTCGGAGATGTAACGGATGGCCTCGTTGGTGATCAGTTCCGTAAAATGCCTGCCTTGCGGGTCTTTCGGTTCGAGTTGCGTATCCCTGTAAATAACCGGATTCCACTGGTCGCCGGCGCCTGCTGCCGGGGAATAGCCGTAGAACCGGTCGAAGCCGCGTCCGGTAGGCCAGCGGTTGAACGGGCCTGCCGCTGTTACATCCGA
>JAIRLS010000230.1 GCA_031259205.1 Bacteroidales bacterium
AAAAAAATAAGACCCCGATCAAAGAACTCCTCATTACCGTCTCAACGATTTTGAGGGCGCAAAGATACTGCTTTTTTTTATCATCCAAACTTTTTTTGAAAAAAAATATGAGAAAAAATAATAGTTTCCTGTTTTTCAGAATATTAAATATCACTTCTGTCCGGTAAAATTTTATGCCATGTCCGATTTCATGCGGCACGAATTTGCGAACAGACGGCAAACTTCCGGCTCCGTCACTGGGTCGCCTCCATCCGCATTTGTGAACAAAACGCAACGGTACTTTTCAAATGTTTTCATTGTGTACCAGTTCATCCAATGTTTTTTTCAATTTATCGAATGAGAATCCGTTCAGGGTCGATTGCATTTTTGCACGTATCTCATTGGTACACAGGTTGCCTATGCTCCCTTCGTGGGTGTATTTCAAATCATGGACGGATGGAGGGATATATTGTCCGCTGTTGATTTTTTCCCCCACCTGTTTGTAGGCGTCGCGAAACGGTACTCCTTCCAATACCAGTTGATTCAAGGTTTCCACGCTAAACAGGTAACGGTAGCGTTCGTCGTCCAGGATATGCCGGTTGACTTCGATTTTTTCAGCCATGAAGGTCGTCATCGACAGGCAGTCTTTCAGTTCGTTGCATATCGGGAAAAGCATTTCTTTCAAAATCTGCATGTCGCGGAAATAGCCCGACGGCAGATTGTTCAGCACGATGGTGATGTCGGTGGGTAATGCCTGTATTTTGTTGCATTTGGCACGTATCAACTCAAAGACGTCGGGATTTTTTTTGTGCGGCATGATGCTTGACCCTGTCGTGAGGTTTTCCGGCAGGGAAATAAAACCGAAATTTTGACACAGGTAAAGACAGGCGTCCATGCTGAATCGCGCGAGGGTAGCCGCCAGCGAAGCCATGGCAAAACTCATGATTTTTTCGGTTTTTCCCCGTCCCATCTGTGCATACACTACATTGTAGTTCAAGTCGTCGAAGCCGAGCAAACGAGTGGTCATATAGCGATTGAGAGGGAAGGACGAACCGTAGCCTGCCGCCGAACCGAGCGGGTTTTGGTTGGCTACCTGCCATGCGGCATACATCAGTCGAAGGTCGTCAATGAGGCTTTCCGCATAGGCGCCGAACCACAGTCCGAAAGAGGAGGGCATCGCCGCCTGCAAATGTGTGTAGCCCGGCATGAGCGCGTCGCTGTAACGCTCGCTCTGTTCCAGCAAACAGTTAAAAAGCCGCTCGACGCTGCCGGTCATCTCCTCTATCTCGTGACGAAGGTACAGTTTAATGTCCAGCAATACCTGATCGTTGCGCGAACGACCGCTGTGTACTTTTTTGCCCGTATCGCCAAGTTGTCGCGTGAGCATCAGTTCTATCTGCGAATGTATATCTTCGACGCCTTCTTCGATACGAAAATCGCCTTTCCGGATTTTACGGTAGATGCCGCACAGTTCTCTTTCGAGGGCTTCCAGTTCATCTCCGGCAAGCAGCCGGATGGATTCCAACATGCGAATATGGGCGATGGTGCCCAGCACGTCGAATTGCGCCAGATGCAAATCCATTTCGCGGTCGCGTCCAACCGTGAACCGTTCTATTTCCCGATTCACTTCGACGCCTTTGTTCCAGAGTTTCATATCCTTTTTTTCGTTATTTCAGCAAATTAGGCTCGGCGACAGGGATAGCCTGTTCTTTGACAAGGATTTTCAGCAATTCTATTTCGAAAATCAACACGCTGTTGGGCTTGATGCCGCTTTGCGGATTTACTCTTTCTCCATAACCCAGTTCTGCCGGAATATATATTTCCCATTTTGCTCCTTCGGTCATCATTTGTAAAGCTTCCGAAAAGCCCGGAATTACTCCCGATACGGGAAAGACGGCCGGCGTTCCGCGTTCACGGGAGCTGTCGAATACCGTTCCATCGGGCAGGGTGCCGTGATACATCACCTCTACTTCATCCGCCGAAAGGGGTTGCCGGCTACCTGTTCCGGCCGTAATCACACGGTATTGCAAACCGTCGGGCAAGGTAATAACGCCCTGTTTTTTTGCATTTTCGGCAAGAAATTTCCGTCCTTCCTGCAAGTAATCGTCGTTGATTTTTTGTTGCATCCGGGTGAAATAATGCTGAAGAAAACGATTGGCGTGTTCTTCGTTAATATCGGCGGCTTCGACCGACCGTTTTGCTCCTTCGACGAAAGCATCGACATTGAAACCGTCCGGCATTGAGCGACTGATCTGCCCGCCGTAAAGATACCCGAGGTAAAAACTGACCGAATCAATTTCTTTCGCCTCGCCCGTTTGTGCATGGAGAGGAATCAACCTGCCTGCCATCAAAATGAAAATAATGACTATGATATGTTTCATGATTTTTTCTACAAAATAAAGCACAAACATACATGAAATTTCTAAAATCTCCAAATTGTAAAAATTCACCCTCTCCCCTGCCCTTCCGTTAAAGCCGAATCAACAGGGAAAATCCGATTTGTTGTCCGTTGCTGTAAGGTAACAGCGTGATATTTTCCCTCTGTTTACGGTTTTTCAGGAATTTTTTCCGTAATACGGGATACAGCCAGTAAGCCGTTTT
>JAIRLS010000259.1 GCA_031259205.1 Bacteroidales bacterium
TTGTGCCTTTGGGCGAAGACATAGCTTTCGCTCAAACGCAGGTTCAGTACATTGGAGAGCTTCCCCGATTGGTTGGACATCCGGCTGTAAGTGCCGGTCAATGCACTTTTCAGTTCATCAAAAAATGTTTTCTGCACCGACAGGCTATAAGTCATCGCTTGCGTATACAGATTATCCGGCATCCGGTTGTAATTGTAATTCACCGACGTTGAGGCATTCAATTTGAGCGGTAACAGGGAAAACTGATAGGATAGCGAAGCGTTGTAAATATCGTTGCCGGAAAAGCGTGAATATTGTTGCGCTTCCGCCGACTTCTGATACATCACGTTCAGGTTGGCGCTCTGTCTTTTCTCTTTCGTGCTTTGCAGCAGGTAAGACGAATTGAGTGAAGCCGAATAGTTCAACTGGGTGACATTGAGCGTGTCCAGGTTCTGAAATTCATTGGTTTGCGTAACCTGCGAATAAACGTCGTTGATATAGAGATAGGATTGCACGTTGGAAAAATTGGCGGAAATATTGAATTTTTCCGTCACATTGGAGGATATATTTCCTGCATAAATAATCCGGGAAGTCGTATTGGTTTTTTGTTTGTCTAAGTTGTTCCGTTGATAACCGCCATCTAAGGCGATACTGATTTTTTTGACGGTCGTAGCGAAATTAGCCGTCACGTTTTCGAAATCGTTAGTCATGTAATAGGCGCCCAAAGTCATGTAATTGGGCGCTACCCTTTCGTAAGTGGCTCCAATAGCGCCGAGGTCGCTTGTATAGGTCAATTGGGTTTTCACGGCATGGTAAAGCGCCAAATCGCCGTCTTTTGCCAACAGGCTGAAACGGTCGCCTTGCGGATAGATGTTGCGGTTTAAGGCGCTGAAGCCGTATTCCCCGCTGAAACGAAGTTTCTCCAGGAGACTGACCGTTGCGTTCACGCTTCCGGTAAGGTTATCCTGTGGCGACGTTGCCACGCTGTCGGGAGGAATGGAAGAAGGAATATCCTGTGCCTTGAACAGATTGACGCCCACGTTGAATTTTTCTTTTTGATATTCTATTTTGAATCCACCGCCCATACGCCGGTAAGCGGGGTCGGTACCGTCTTCTCCGTCGGAAGATTTTTTAAGTCTTCCGTACAGGGCGCTGATCTTAAACCCGTTGTCCGGCGTCAGTTCCACGCCTCCCCCGAACAATTCGTGCCCGGCAAGGGAATAGGGCGAAAACTGCATGGAGGTATATCCTGCATACACTTTGACCCATTTATAGGAAGGGGCAATGGAAAAGCGGTTGAAAGGCAGGGAAACGCTTTTACTCAACTGTTGGTTGGTATAGGCAAAAGAGAGCGGCAGGTTGACTTCGCCGAGAAGACTGAAATTCAGGTTTCCCGATAGATACAAGGCGTAGGGATTGAGTCCGGTGGTATCTCCGGGTGTAAAAGTAGCGATCTGGCTTGCCGAGATTCCGCCGTTCACGGCAAGAATCGGCGCTTGCAAAATCGTTTCAACGTTTTGTGCCTGAAACGGTACTGTTTTTGCAAAAACAACGAAGGCAAGCAAGCCTTTGATAGCGGCAAAAGTCCTGTTTCTATTCATCGGTTAGTTTATTTTTACAACAATTTCATTACTTAATTCGGAGGAACTTCCGTTTTCATATACGGCTTTTATGCGATACCGGTACAGTGTTTCCGGGGAAAGTTCCGTATCTGTAAAACTGTTCTCCGTCGTATTGTTGTACAGACGAATGGGTATATCCGCCATTGCTTTGTATATCAGAACTCGTTCTATTTTCTTTTCAGATTGAATGTTCCAACTCAACCGGACTTGTCCGTTCATTTCCTGTTTTCTCAGTACGATTGTTTCGGTAATTTTTCCGGGCGCTTTTTGCTGTACCGGAGCAGAAGGCTCGGAGAATAATCCGCTGTCGTCTTCGGCTTTTATTTGATAAATATAAGTTTTTCCGGCTTTTATACCTTCGTCCCGGTAAACAGACTGTTTGCCCGACGGTTTATTCAAAGAGGCTATGAGGAGGAAAGTCGTGTCACCCGCTTCTTTCCGGTAAACATGGTGACGTATCACGTCGGAACTCGAACTGTTGAACCAGCTGATCTGCAAGGCGTTCTTTTGTTCTTCCACTCGTTCGATTGCCGGCGCAACGGGCGGGATAATATCCGGACGTTTCAATTCCAGTATTGAACTAAATTCCGACTGGTTTTGACGTAAATCGATCGCGCGGATGCGGTAGTAAATCTCTTTGTCTAAAGTGTGCAATTGGATTGAGTCGGTGAAAAAAGTGTCCCTTACTAAGGAAGGGCTGATAAGGAGGAACTCAAAGTCGGGCCGGTTGCTTCGGTAAACCCGATAACCGTCGACGTCTTTTTCCCTATTTCTTTTCCATATAAGGCGGACAAGACCGGTGGAATCGATTACTCCGGTAAGACCGATGGGCGCAGACGGCGGGATGCTGTCGATTAATTCGGCATAGGTGTGCGCCGGCGTAAATTTTTCCGTTTCCTTGTCGAAGACCGACAGGAGATAATAATTGGTCAGGGAAGGTGAATGGTCGGTAAAGGTGCGTTCCGAAGGATGTTGGCTTTCATGGATTTTCTCTTTCGTCCCTGTGGGTTTCTCCGAACGGTAGACGCGGAAACCGGAGATGTACTCGTTCATTTCGTCGGGATAATCCCAATTTAATTTGACTTCTTTGTTTTCGATTACTTCCTTGCCTGTAACAACCGGAGCGGCTGCGATCGGAATGCGTCCGCGTCCAACGATCGAATCGCTCGGTGGACCTGTTTCTCCAAAAGCGCTGACGCCTTTGATCCGGTAATACCAGAGGGTATGGTTGTCCGGCAGGGAATCGGAACGGTAGGCGTATTCGGGATTGACTCCTTCATCGGCAACTTGTACGAAGGCATTTTCGCTGATGGGGGAATAGTTTTTCCCATCGATGGATTTTTCTACGATATAGCTGTTATAGAGGTGATTCAGATAAAGGATGTTCCATGAAAGTTGTACTTTTTTATTTTCCCACCGGGCGCTCAGGTCAAGGGGTTTGGGTAAAGGCCGGTATTCGGACAGTCCCGTAAAGGCAAAGGCGGTATCCGGACGGATAATGCTGTCCGGAGCGGGAATATGGACGGTATAGAGGTATTTTTCGTCGGGTAAAGCTGTTTTGTCTGCGAAATACAAGCCGGAAAGCCGAGCCGTCAGAACGGATTGATCGGCAGCATACAGAGCAAAGGAGAAACGGTTCAGTTCTTCCCGGTAACGTTTGGCGATTGCGACCGGACTAAGCATGGGAAGTGCTTCCTGTTCGCCGAAAATACATTCGGCGGCGATGGAAACGTAACGGTCGTCTTCATATACTTGCCATTCTTCCGGAGGCGCGGGTTTTTGCGGAACGGGAGTCAGCAAGCGCTGTTCCTTATCTTCCGGCTGTTGTCCTTGCCGGAGAATGGTATATCGCTCTACTACGTAACCGTAACGGTTCCCTAAATTCCATGTTTCCTTGTCGGTGGGCGCCCAGCGGAGCAGGATGGAATCACGTTCGCACGGACGGATAAGAAGTTGGACTCCTTCGGCGTTTGCATTAAAAAGACAGCAAAAAAAATATAAAATCAAAAAGATGTGTTTTTTCATTTAATATATAAAGTTTTATTTTGATTATCGTACAAATGTACAAACAATTATTGAATTGAGATACACTAATTCAATTAAATTTAGGTCATTAGAATATTATTTTTCAGATCGGTCAATCAGTATATATCATAATAATAAATATGAATACCGGATATGATACCTAATCGTGCTACACCACATTCCGACGAGATGCGATTTTGCACAATTGGGTACTATATCAGGTATTCATCGTAATAAATAAAATCCGAATTGGAAGTTCCGAAGATAAAATTTTTCTGAAAATTTGATTTTAAATCATTTTGGTACAAATGCCCCCTAAGATTGGGAATTTAGTACATACTTATTTAGAAATAAGAATATATATTTGCAAACTATAACACATACTACTTATTTGCTTGGGAATTATAATTTTCGAAGTATCGAAAATCGGGCTTGGAATTACGTTAACATAAGCAACGAATAAATTAGAATTACAACTATTATAAAAACAAAAATTTATTATCATGAAAACAATTAAGCTTATTCTGTGGCTGTTGA
>JAIRLS010000272.1 GCA_031259205.1 Bacteroidales bacterium
AAATGACGGGAGCATCATCGGCAATCACCCAAAAAGGGGAGTATCATCAGCAATTTCCCGAAATGAGGAAAACTCACTGTTTATCAACGTTATCGTCGAATTCCGTCATTGGTAGGAGCGTAGCGACGCGGCAATCCAGTACCCTGCACGAACCTGGATTGCCACGCCTGACGGCTACCAGTAACATGTTTCGTTATTTGCTTATTATCAGCACACTGGATTGCTTCGTACCTCGCAATGACGATTTTCGTAAACAACACATTTTTAACCACAAAGGTACAAAGGATACAAAGGGTTCACAAAATTTCAAGGAGTTGTCTCAAAAAGGCGTTTCTAAACAGTTTACCCCCTTTACAATATATTGTAGAGGGGGTAAAGTTGTAAATTTCGGGCTTTTGAGACAGCCTCTTAAGCCTTTGTATAACTTAGCGCTCTTTGTGCCCTTTGCGGTTAGGTTACCGGCAAATCAAAGAACTTATATCTTCCCCCGTCAAACCCGTCAGCTCCATGACAGCTTCCGGCGACAGTCCGTTTTTTAATGCACGTTCGGCTACTGATTTCAGACCGTCTTCGAAACCTTCTTTGCGACCCTTTTCGAGACCCTCTTTGAGACCTTCTTCGCGGCCTTCAATCAGGCCTGTCTGAATGACGCTGCGCTGATAGCGCAGGGCTTCAACGTGTGCATCGTAGGCGCGCTGTTCTTCCTTACTCAAACGGTCGCGACGCAATCGCTCACGCGCTTCCGGAAGTCCGCCGGCTTTCGCATCTTCAGGTATGTCGCCCGTTTTCAGGAAGGAAATCCATTCGTCCAGCGGAGTAACCGCTTGCCTGTCGAACCCGTCCACGCGCAGCACATAGTATTCCGGAAACAGCTTGCCCACATCCCTGTACATGAACTGTTTCTGCTGATTGGCCGATAACTGCAGTACATCGTTGGTGTGTATACCGCGGAACTCGGTATAGCCGTGATATACATAATCGTTACCCTGTCCCAGGTCGAAGTAGACGATATGGATGGAATATACTTTTTTTACTGTGGCATACGGTTTGCCTTCGTCGATGTATTCCGTTATCACTTTGGATGTGCCGTACAGCATACGGTGGAAATAGTCCAGTTCGCGGTCATTTTGAACTTCGATAATCACCATTTCTCCGCGACTGTTTTCCGCCAGCATATCCACGCGGTTAAACTTGTCCGAGGCGTTTTCCTTATTCCCTTCGCTTTCCAGAATCTTTTCAATCCGGATGGTTTCGCCCAGCAGCGAAGAGAGGAAACCCTCCAGCACTACAAAATTCGATTTTTGCCGCAACAGCCGTTTGGCTGCCCAGTCGAACAGAACCAGTTTACTTTTTCCCATGATTTATCCTGTTTAATGTACTGCAAAGTTACGTCTTGTTTTTAAGACATGCAAATATAAAGTTCGACCGGGAATGCCCGTTAGAGAACGGAACATGTCATTGACAGTACCACCCGTTTCGTGCAGAAACTGAAAGCGGGATGGCGAAGCTATCCGGGACAGAACGCAGGCCTGAATTGCTTCACTGCGTTCGCAATGACATGTCTGCTTCAGGTGCATCTCCAGATTACAGCGACATTCCGAATCTCATCACTTTTGCCAGTGGATGTTCCATCGCCTTCCACAACATGCGTTCCATGTGGAATAATGTGGACCATTCTTCCAGAAACGCTTTATAACTGCCCTGATAAACAAGCAAATTTGTACTGTTAGCAATATATGCCGGACCAAAATAAGGAAAAATGGAAGGAGCACATCCTGACTTGTCCTTAAAATACTTTATAAACCCGTCAATATCACCGGCGGCTACGATGGCATCATATTTGTCGTTAAATTTCGCACAGCCATCCATAATCTCCACTGGAGAACTACCTATCAATTTGTGAAATTCGATGAAAAAGTCTTTGAAATTCGGCAACAATATTTCCGGTTTTATCTCGTAATATGTTAATGTCAGTGTTTTGTTGCCTATCTCTTCTTCATACTCTGCCTCATTGTAGAAATCAAAAAAATCTTTTGGCGCATGTTTGATAAATTCTTTCTTATTATCTTGCGCTTCGCTTTCCATATAACTCGAATAGCTCCCATACCTGCCATCGAAACGAAATGAAATCGGGATTGCTCCCATAATACCTGTTCCCATAATATTTTCAGTCAATTTTTTGTTTTCAAATCACCAACTTTCCGGCGTCAGTCCACTTTTTATCCTGTATCAGGTTACAGGATTAGTTCTTAGCTTTTAGTTTTTAACTCTTTTCTATGCGCTACGAGGTTTGCGTATTTGTCGATTATCGCGTTTTGCGCTTTGATAAAGGAATCGAAAGCTTCGCCGCCGTACAGGAGCGCCTGTGCATTGATTCGTTCGACGACAGCATTGTAGGCAGCGTCGGTAGCTGTGCGGGCTGCTTTTACGTTGCCCGAACGTTTGCCTGCTTTTTCGAGATTGCGTTCAATCTGCAATTCTTCGAATGTCCGATTAGCGGCTTCCAGTTCGTGCACTCCGGCAGCAGCGCCTGTCAGTTCGATGTCGGCGCGAAGCGGTTCCAGATTACGTAACAGACTGTTGATCGCCGTTGTCTCCTTGGATAATCCGAGTATAAGCGGGTCGCCGAGTTCTATAGCCGATTTTCTGATTACAAACAACAGCCTTTCGGCGGCTTCGCTCACTGCGCTATCCGGATCGTTGGCGTAAACTTTCAGCCATGCTTTTAGCCGGGAATAAGCTTTATCGCGCAGCCGGTCGCGTTTTGTTGACTCGAGCGACAATTCGCTTGCAGAGAAAACATCAATGTCGAGCTTTTCCTCGTTCAGGGCGACGCTGTATGCTTCCGCCTGAACCTGAACGCCAAGCGACGACGGATTGGCGCGGTTTAACTGTTCGAGGGATTCCTCGTGATACGCCACATGTTCGCCATTATGCAACTGTGGCAAATAAAATTTCTTAATCTCCATAATTATCTATAATTCAAATTAATTACTACTGCTAAAATCCGATATAAATCCGCTACAAAACTAATCATTATTTTCGAGATAACGGACATTCCTGTCGCATCTTTTTTTTGACGGACGCAGATTATTTTAATCAGGATGCGTTTTCTGCCATTTTGTCAGAAACGGCGCACATTCGCGCCCCTTTATTTTTTTGACGGTCACAGATTATTTCAATTCGGGAGCATTTTCTGCCATCTTGTCAGAAATCGTGCACGTGCGTGTTCCATCAATTTTTTGATGTCCGCAGATTGTTTTAATCCGGGGGCGTCAATCAACTTTTTGCCGGAAATGACAGTTCAAAGACATCACTGTTCATCCCTCCCGTTCGAAGACTGTTTGAATACGTCTTTTACTGCTTCCAGAAAGGCCGTTCCGTTGCGGGTATCCGGTTCGAGATAGCTTCCTTCCGTCCATTCGTTCCAGCAGTTGATATTCAGGATACGCGGGCCGTCGAAGCCGGCCTGCGGACGTATCCCGTCCCCAACGGCGAAGACTGGCGCACGGCGCTGGATTGCCACGTCGCTACGCTCCTCGATGACGGAGATACCGTTGCTGTCAGCAATGGCGTCCGACGTCATTGCGAAGGCGTAGCCTGAAGCAATCCAGCGGGCTGACAATAAGCAAATAACGAAACATGTCAC
>JAIRLS010000286.1 GCA_031259205.1 Bacteroidales bacterium
CGGCGGTTATGAAAATCAAGTTCTTTCAGAACTTTTAAAATGGATGGGAAGAAAGCGGGAAACAAAACACGGATGGAACAGTCTACTGACCAATAGCACCTCAAAAAAAGAATTAACCATTATTTTTCACAACGTCGCAAAAAAAGAATCAGCCAAAAGATACGGTCTTCCCTCCTGCGCATTTTATCTTATCTGACCTTGTCTTTTAGATGAAACCACAGTATAAAGTAATTGTTTTCAAATTAAGTATTATATTTGTGACCTACATCACAATATACTGTGACCTACATCACAGTATATTGTGACGTAGGTCACAGTATATTGTGATGTAGGTCATAATAATAAAACGCAAATAGAAACAAGTCAGTTTCAAGTATGGAACAGGTCAGTTTCTCCTGATAAACCAACTAAAAGATAAAGTAAAAAGTGCAGACAACACTACGCGCGATTACAAGTCAGTTACGCGAGCGGACATGCCAAATTGGGTTAAGACTTTCCATCTCGCTTTCTTTCACATCAATTCCAGCCTTGTCGGAGCCGCATACTTTGGAGAATATCTCCAGAAATAAAAAAAAATCACTGCTGTCCGGTAAAAATTATCGCAGAATCATACCGAATATAGTATAACCGCTTTTACCCGTTTGTGCGTAATTTGTAAAATTCATGTATATTTGCACTTGTATTGTCGTATCCGTTAAAATACGGATATGACGTTTTGACGGAGGTTTTATCTTTATGATTATAAAAAAATAAACTTTTCATGAAATATACGCTTTGGGCAGGCCTGTTTTTATGGTTTGGAATGAACAGCAGTCATGCGCAGGAAACGCCTGTCCGTTTGAAAGTGCTTTGCTACAATCTTCGTTTCGGAGAGTTGGCGTCACTGGAGGAATTGGCTTCTTTCATTCTGGAACAGAAACCCGATGCAGTGGCATTGCAGGAAGTGGATTGCCGCACTTATCGCGACCGTACTCCCCGGCAGCACGGTAAAGACTTTATTACCGAACTGGGTTTCCGTACAGGCATGTTCGCGGCATACGGCAAAACGATCCCCTATGCCGGCGGATATTACGGCATAGGGATATTGTCCAGGTATCCGATGGCCTCCGTTGAGCGGATTTATCTTCCCAAAAGCGAGGAGCACGGCAAAGAACAGCGTGCCGTACTGGTGGCCGATATAGAATACCGCGAAGGCAAATATTTTACTTTTGCCTGTACGCATCTGGATTATACGGATACCGAAGAACGTCAGGCACAGGTAAAAAAAATGAACGAAGTGCTGCTCTCAAGGCCCTACCCTGTGATTGTGGCAGGAGATTTCAATGCCCGTCCCCATTCCACGGAAATCAGCAAAGGCATGAGTGCATGGAAAACACTGTCCGGAAAAGAACCTACCTCCCCTGCCGACAAGCCCGTCAGCCGGATCGACTATATTTTCTGCTATCCGGAAGACCGGTGGAACAGCGTGGAGGTGGTCACTTATCAGGTTCGGCTGTCCGATCATCTACCGATCGGCGCGGTAGTAGAATTAAAATAATTTATTTCAGTAAATACCAAAATTGATGAATCGTCGCCATTTCATAGAGAAATCGTTATTGACCGGCATTACCGCCGGCAGCGTACACGGACGGATGCAGGCAATGAACCGGCTGTTCGGAAAAACGCGAAAACCGGCAAAACCTCATATTATCCTCCTGATGACCGACCAGCATAGGGGCGATGCACTGCGCTGCACGGGCAATCCCGCCGTTATTTCACCGAATATCGACAGTCTGGCCGCAGACGGAACGCTTTTCACGAACGGATATTCGTCGGTTCCAAGCAGTACGCCGGCCCGCACCGGCCTGTTGACGGGATTATCACCCTGGCATCACGGAATGTTGGGCTATGGCCGGGTCGCCTCCGGGTATAATTATGAAATGCCGAAAATGTTGCTCGAAGCCGGCTATTATACCTTCGGTATAGGTAAAATGCACTGGTATCCTCAAAAATCGCTTCACGGATTTCATGCAACGCTCGTGGATGAAAGCGGTCGCGCAGAAACGCCGGATTTTATCAGCGATTACCGCGCATGGTTCCAATTGCAGGCGCCCGGACAAAATCCCGACCTGACGGGCATAGGATGGAACGAACACAGGGCGGGAATTTACCGGTCGGACGAGAAACTGCATCCCACCGCATGGACGGGACAAACCGCCTGCGAATTGATCCGCAACTACAACAGCGATAAACCGCTTTTCCTGAAAGTATCGTTTGCCCGCCCGCACAGCCCCTACGACCCGCCCCAACGCTACCTGGACATGTACCGCAATGCGGAGATACCGGCGCCGGTCATCGGCGACTGGTGCGGTAAATACGGCGAAAAGACAGACCCTGCCGCCGCCTCCAAAGACGCCCCCTGGGGCAATTTCGGAGAAGAATACTCCAAAAATTCCCGCAGACACTATTACGCCAACATTACCTTTATTGACGACCAGATCGGAGAAATCATCCATGAGCTGAAACAAAAAGGCATGTACGAACATGCGCTGATCTGTTTCACGGCCGACCACGGCGATATGTTGGGCGACCACTACCACTGGCGCAAAACCTACGCATACGAAGGTTCGGCAAAAATCCCCTACATCGTAAAATGGCCTGAAAACAACCGTATCAACGTAAAAAAATCGGATGCGCCGGTGGAACTGAGAGATTTCCTGCCCACTTTTCTGGATGTGGCGGGCGTCGAAATTCCTGCCGGCATGGACGGAAAATCCCTGTTGCAACTGGTGACACAGCCCAAACCCCAATGGCGAAAATATATCGACCTCGAACATGCCCAATGCTACGGCAAAGATAATTACTGGTGCGCCCTGACCGACGGAAAACTAAAGTATATCCGCTTTTTCGGAACAGGCGAGGAACTGCTGTTCGATTTGGAAAAAGATCCCGGAGAACTGACAAACCGTGCGGGACTTCGCGCCTGTCAGCGCCAACTCGACACGATGCGTAACGAAATGATCGCTCATCTTACCGAACGCGGCGACGGTTTCGTCAAAGACGGAAAATTGGTAACACGCGCCGAATCTTTGCTGTACAGCCCGAATTATCCGGGTCGTCATCCCGACTCTTCTGTATAATATCATCACTATGAAACAACTGTTTTTTATCCTTCTGTTTTCGCTTGGAGGCGTCTTGCAGGCACAGCCTTTCCGTTTCGCTTTTTTGACCGACCTGCATATCGGAAGTTCGATGACCGCCGAAGAAGACCTGTCGCAAGCAGTGGAGCAGATTAACCTTACCGGGGGCCTCAGTTTCGTGATAGTGGCAGGCGATATCACCGAAAACGGCGACAGGGAATCGCTGAAAACAGCCAAACGCCTGCTGGACAAACTGCGTATCCCGTGGTATATCACTTCCGGCAATCACGACACCAAATGGAGCGAATCGGGCGCTACGGACTTCCCGCTCATTTTCGGGCCGGATTATTTCAGGTTCGAGTTTCACGGATTTTTGTTCGTCGGATTCAATACCGGGCCTGTAATACGGATGGCCGAGGGGCACGTAGCCCCGCAGGACGTCCAGTCGCTGTCCCGCGACCTGAAAAAATGGGGCAAAAAGAAACCGGTCATCGTTACCACTCATTATCCCCTGCAAAAAGACGACGTGGACAACTGGTACGAAGCCACCGGACTGTTGCGGCAGTACAACGTCCGGGCTGTGCTGGGCGGCCACTATCACAGCGACAGGTTATGCTTCTACGACGGACTTCCGGCTTTCATCAACCGTTCCACTCTGAGAGGAAAGGAAACGGCGGGAGGATATACCCTATTTGAAGTCACAACCGATTCCATTACGGCATACCGGCAAATGACCGGCGCGGCAGAACTGCAAAAACGCGGAGGGTATTCCCTGCATGTCGCTTATTACGGGCTAGACGAATCGTCCTGCGAACGTCCCGATTACTCTGTCAACCGGCAGTATCCCGGCGTCGGCGAGGTCTGGAGCAGCCGGTTGGGGGCGGCTGTCTATGCGTCGCCCGCCGTTAAGGACGGCTACGTCTATATTGGCGACGACATGGGCGTGTTCCATTGCCTGAACCTGAAAAACGGAAAAACAAAATGGCGTTACCGCTCCGGCGGACGCATCACAGGTACGGCGGCAGTCGCCAACGGCAGAGTGGTTTTCGGCTCGACCGACAAAAACATCTACTGTCTGGACGCGCTAACCGGCAAACTGCTGTGGAAAACAGCCGCCGGAGAAGCCGTACTCGGCGCGGCGGCCATATCCGGCAATGTTGTGTACATCGGCGCAAGCGACCACGCTTTCCGCGCCGTCAATTTATCGACCGGACAAATCCTCTGGACATATACGGGAATCAGCGGTTATATCGAAACGCGCCCGCTGATATATGGAAACAAAGTGATCTTCGGCGCGTGGGACAATCATCTGTACGCTCTGCGAAAAAACGACGGCACATTGCTGTGGAAATGGAACGGAGGCCTCTCACGGATGCATTATTCGCCGGCAGCCGTATGGCCGGCAGCAACGGACGGAAAAGTGTTTATCACCGCACCTGACCGCGCCATGACCGCCATTGATATTCATACAGGAGAAAACGTGTGGCGCACCAAACAATCAACGGTACGCGAAACCGTCGGATTGTCCGAAGATTCGCTTCGCGTGTTCGCCAAAACCATGAACGACAGCCTGGTCTGCTTCGCGGCTACCGGTCGCACCGTGAAAAAATGCTGGGCGACTTTCGTCGGATACGGATACGAATTTGCCCCCTCCATGCCGCAGGAAAAAGACGGCGTAATTTTCGGCAGTACCATGAATGGCGAAATATTTTCGGTCGAATCCGTTTCCGGGAAATTGCGCTGGCGACACAAAGTATCTCATTCGCTGATCAATACCGTTTTCCCTGTTTCGAGCAGCCAATGCGTTTATGCCTGTACGGACGGTACGGTAGCCCTGTTGGGAACGGATCAGTGAAACTCTTTCATGCGTTCGGCATTTTCTTCCATTTGCAGTTTATCGATCAGTTCTTGAATGTCGCCGTCGATAATGGCGGGCAGGTTGTACAGCGTCAGGTTGATGCGATGGTCGGTAACGCGGCTTTGCGGATAGTTGTAAGTCCGTATTTTGGCCGAACGGTCGCCGGTGGAAACCATCGTTCGCCGCCTGGACGCCACGCTGTCCAGATATTTTTGATATTCGAGGTGGTAGAGGCGCGTACGGAGTTCTGCCAGCGCTTTATCCAAGTTTCTCAGTTGCGACTTTTCGTCCTGACATTGCACCACGATGCCTGTGGGGATATGCGTCAGACGTATGGCGGAATAAGTCGTATTGACCGACTGTCCGCCGGGGCCTGACGAGCAGAAGATGTCTTTGCGGATATCGTTCATATTCAATTCTATGTCGAACTCGCCTGCTTCGGGGAGTACGGCGACCGTGGCGGCTGAGGTGTGTATCCGTCCCTGCGTTTCGGTTTTGGGAATCCGTTGCACGCGATGTACGCCCGATTCGTATTTAAGCGTTCCGTACACTTTTGTTCCCGTGATATTCATTACGATTCCTTTGAATCCGCCTGCTGTTCCCGGTGAAAAATCGGTTACTTCCACTTTCCAGCCTTTATTTTCGCAAAAACGGCTGTACATCCGGTAGAGGTCGCCGGCGAAGATACTGGCCTCGTCGCCCCCTGTGCCGCCGCGTATTTCCATCACCGCATTTTTGTCGTCTTCCGGATCGGACGGCAGCAACAGCAGTTTGATTTCTTCCTCCAGCGGTGCGATGCGGGCGCTTAACTTTTCCGCTTCTTCCTGCGCCATCATCCGTATCTCTTCGTCTTTTTCGTGGCGAAGCATTTGCCGGGCCTCTTCCAGATGGCTTAACACCGTGCGGTACCGGTCGCAAGCCGCAATGAGCGGCTCCAAATCGCGGTATTCTCTGTTCAGCTTTATGTACCGTTTCATGTCGCTCATTACCTCCGGATCGGAGATCTGCTGGCTTATCTCTTCAAAACGTATTTTAAAGCCTTCTAATTTGTCAAATATGGCGCTGTTTGACATATATTTATTTTTCGTATTCGCTGCAAAAATAATGTATCCAAATGAAAAATCAAAATCTCC
>JAIRLS010000341.1 GCA_031259205.1 Bacteroidales bacterium
CCTAAAAGGGTCTCGCTCGACCCTAAAAGGATCAAACGTCATCCTTAAAGGATCAAGCGTCATCCTAAAAGGATCAAACGTCAACCTCAAAGGATCAAACGTCATCCTTAAAGGATCAAGCGTCATCCTCAAAGGATCAAACGTCATCCTCAAAGGATCAAACGTCATCCTCAAAGGATCAAACGTCATCCTTAAAGGATCAAACGTCATCCTAAAAGGGTCAAGCTTCATCCTCAAAGGGTCAAGCTTCATCCTCAAAGGGTCAAGCGCGACCCTCAAAGGGGGCTGTCTTAAAATCCTGACATGCCTGTGTCATAAGGCAGAAGGTAATCGCGGGCGTGTTTTTCAGTACAAAAGCCGAATCCTGCTGTTTTTATCCGCAAAACCTGAAACTCGCCGCCTGAAAAATAAAAAAAGGCTGAATCTGTTTTGAAACAGTCCATGATTACGGGGTATTTCCTGTTCTGCATGTCACGACATGCGGTGATGAGAATCAAGTCCCTCACAGGGCTTTTGGGATGGATTGAGAAAAAAGCGGGAAACAAAACACGGATGGGACTTTCCACTGACCCATAGCGCCTCAATAAAAGAGTGCCCCCGAAATTGCGAATCGCCATTTGCTCATTCGAAGAATTTTCCTTACATTTGCCCGCAGAATTTCACACATATAAACATCCGGCATGAATACGGTTAAAATTTTGTACTTGATACGAATGCAGTATTGCGCGACTTTTGATAAACGCTAACGAACAGACATGAGAGCAGTTTCGATATGGTTTGCCGGCGTGTGGCCGGCCGTTTATGCACAGTTTACCGATACTCCCGAATACAGGACAGCATGAAGAAATTGACGATGATATTCCTGAGTGTTTTATTTGCCTGCGCTCGGACAGCAAATGCCGGTGAGGGGAAAAAACAGGACGCCGGGTTATGGGTATTTGCCGGCATCAGTCCCCAACCGTTCGGAGGGAAATGGCAGATGCTGTACGGACTGGAATACAGGAGCAAGGAGCATTTCAGGGAGACGTCCCTCTGGTGCGTTTCGGTGAACGTGAATTATATTTTTAACTCTTTCATACAGGCAGGTACCGGTTACGAGTTTTTTATGAACCGGCAAGCCGATGGCTGTTTCAGCCCGGAATACCGGTATTATCCGGAGGCGATTTTTTCCTGCAAGCTGGGAGCTTTTTCGGCAAGCCTCCGTTCGCGGGTGATGAATACGTTTACGCAGGTCAGCGACCCGTATTGGGAAGGACGTAACCGGTTGAAAACAAGTTATGCCATCAGGGGAACGAGGCTGAAACCCTTCGTCGCTGTGGAGCCTTACCACGATATTTATCCGGTAAAACCTCGTTTCAGGAAGATACGCTATTTCGCAGGAAGCTCTATCTCGTTCAACCGCCGGCAAAAATTCGACGTGTACTATCTGCGCGAAGAATACCTGCATAACCCTTTCCTTCGCCATGCGATACAGGTAGAATACAACCTCAGTTTTTGACCTTCAACGTCAGGCACGAAGGCGCGAAGGCGCGAAGGCACGAAGGCACGAATGTAGAGGCAAAAGGAAACCTCCCGCAGCAGTGCGGCTGCCTGAATTGAAAAGATGAAAAATGTAAATCGACATTTGCTCATTCAAAGAATTTCCCTTACATTTGCCCGTAGAATTTCACACATAAAAAATATCCGGCATGAATACGGTTAAAATTTTTGTACTTGATACGAACGTAGTATTGCACGACTTTAAGTGCCTTTACAATTTTCAGGAAAACGATCTGGTATTGCCCATTGTCGTGCTTGAAGAACTCGACAAAATGAAAAAAGGCAATGATCAGATTAACTACAATGCACGGGAATTTACCCGCGAACTGGACAAACTCGCAGGCGACGGCATGTTCAACGGCGGCGTCAAATTAGGCGAGAAACTCGGCAAGTTGAGCATCGAAACCGGCAAAAAGTTTTCGACTGAATTGAAACAGTCGTTCCCCGAAGAAACGCCCGACCACAGGATTCTGGCCATTACCGAATACCTCGCCAAAAAACATCCCGACCGGCAGGTCATTCTGGTCACCAAAGATATTAATCTTCGAATGAAAGCCAAGTCAACAGGATTGCTGGCGCAGGACTACAAGAGCGACAAAGTGCGGGACATCAAAGAAATATCCAAGAGTATTGAAAAGATTGACTGTCCGGCAGAACTGATCACCCGCCTGTACGAAAATCCCGACGGAATCCCGGCCGCAGAACTGAAAATGAAATACCTGCCGAAAGGAAATGCTTATTTCATCCTGAACGATAATGTCCTTGCCTGTTTTGACGTTGCCGGCCACTGTTTCCGGCGGGTGGACAAACGCCGCTGTTTCGGGATAGAACCGCGCAATGCCGAACAAACTTTCTGTATGGACGCTTTATTAAGACATGAAATACAACTGATTGCCATTACCGGAAAAGCCGGAACGGGCAAAACGCTGTTGGCGCTGGCTGCCGCTCTTGCGCAAAACCAGTTGTATGAACAGATTTATCTGGCGCGTCCCATTGTCCCTTTGGCCAACCGCGATTTGGGATTTCTGCCCGGCGCGGCAAAAGACAAAATAGAACCTTACATGCAACCGCTGTTCGATAACCTGAGCGTGATCCGGCAACAATTAAAACAAAACAGTAACGAACTGCACAAAATTGAAGAAATGCAGAAAAACGACCGGTTGGTATTGTCGGCGTTAGCTTTTATCCGTGGTCGCAGTCTGTCGCAGACCTTCTTTATCGTCGATGAAGCGCAAAACCTTACCCCCCATGAGGTGAAAACCATCATCACCCGTGCAGGAGAGGGAACCAAAATCGTTTTGACCGGAGATATAGAACAGATAGACTCTCCCTATCTCGACGCACAATCCAACGGCTTGTCCTACCTGACCGATAAAATGAACGGCCAGCCTTTCTTCACCCACATCAACCTTATCAAAGGCGAACGAAGCAAATTAGCTGAAATAGCCAGCCATTTGCTGTAAAAACCGGCAATCCCGTTTTCCGTTCGAGAAATCGTTTTACAGCGCGCCGCTTGCAAGACCTTATTCTATCTCGGTAACAGGCATCTCTTTGTTAGTGCCGGACGGCGGTTTTGAAACCGGCATTTGCTGACTTTCCTGTGGAGGAACGTTTGTTTCTGTCCTGTTCATTTGTGCGAGGAATTGCCGGTATTTTTCCGCCGATGCAATCATATACATAAACCCGGGCTTTTTGTCCGTCGATTTACGCTGTTTTTCGGGCAGTTTTGTTAACCGGTCGTTAAAGTCGGGATCGGAGGACAGCACTTGCATCAATTCGCGGGTATAGCCGAAATAGAACCATTTGTTATCACTTAATTTCAGATAGACGTCCAACACGTCGCCACCGGGGCGTCGGGATATTTCGACGAAGCCGTCCACCAGCCGGTTAACTTGATTGCCCATCAGGTTGCCGATTCCGATTTTGCCTGCGGAGCAAAAGGAACGTCGTGCGGGATCCCAGGTCAGTTTCAGTTGTGTCAGCAGGAGGGTGTGTGTCAGTTTTTCCGGTAGAACACGTACTTTTCCGAGGGAGGATTCCTGCCTGAAGCGGAAGGCTTGCGCTATCCCCAGCCATTCGTTCAGCCCCCTAACATAGAGCGGTCGGCGCAGATCGACTCCCGACAGGTCGGGCATACTGTCTATTTTTGCAGCGATGAAAGCGGCAAGACCGGCGTCGAAAGGAAAATCTACCGCCAGCATGACGTCAAGCGCAGTTTCCTTATTGTTGAGGTTATGTACAATTTTTCCGACAGCGTTCAATTCTACCTGTCCGAGCTCGACGCCCAGCGAAAGCTGTCCTTCCCCGCTGACGATGCATCTGTTGCGGTTGAGTGTCAGCAGATTTCCGGTCGAATCGGGGTTGTGAAGTTTCCCTTCCGGCGCTATGGAGTAAATCATCGAATCGCGGTTGTAGTGCAGCAGGCCGTGCGCCTGTATTAAAGTTTTGTCGGCATAGTTATTGCGTTGTGAGAAGAAAGCGGGGTAGATGGAATCCGAAGCGAGGAAAATGCCGTTGTAGATTTTCCCGTTTTGTTGATTGACAGGCGTCTCACTCACTACGATTTTGACGTCTGCGGGGTTCACTTCCGCCTTGAACTTGAACCAGCCGGAATGCAGGCTTTCACATTCCTGAACGATTTGGGCGACGCCTTCAAATTCGGGAAAGACTTTTTCCGACATAAGCGTCATTTTCCCTTGAAAACGGTAAAACGGACTGATGGTAAAACCCTGTTCTTCCGTGATGACGCCGGAAGCGACTGTTTTTCCCGATTTATCGGTAGTGACGTTGGGCATTTCCACCGGCACAGTTTTGTCGGTTTCGTCCACATAGTCATAGATTCCGGAGGCGGTGAATTTTTTCCTTCCTTCAATGCTTACTGTTGCCGAATGGATGAGATGCTGTTTCAGTGTATCGTTGAAAAGGATCTTTGCATTTTCGTTCAGTTCCACCTGTCCTTTTTCGTTTACGTTCAGTTTCTTTTCATTGGGAAAGATCAATGCATCGCCGGATTTCAGTAAATTTACGCCTTCCGCTTCCAGCTTTCCCGTGGAGTAGTTATAGACGGCGGAATTAGCGACGAAATTCAGCGAATCGGCGCCGTACTTGGTCGATATGTATCGTGTGCCTTTGCTTTCGCCGGAGGTCATATATTTGAAATCCGCTGCTTCTTTCGGGACGTTGCTTCCCAGCCGGATCTCGGTTTTTTCCATATCCCATGAAAATTCGTCCACATAGGCTTCAAATCGGGTTTCGGGGAAACGCACCAGGGCATGGCCGTCTTCTGCCGTAAAGTTTCCTGTACGGGTGGAATAGTCTACAGCCGCCTGTACGGTGTCGGCGGTTACAAACTGGTAAGCCCCTTCCTTGAGCACGCGGAGCCTGAACAGCGCCCGGTCGGCGTGGAGAGCGTCGGCGCGGAAAGCAAGGCTGTCGGATCGCAGGTCGGCTATTTCCATGTCCATACGGCCTGTCCCCGACAATCCTTTACCGGAGAGCATCAAGTTGCCGTCAAATTTGTGGACGGAATACATTGAGAAAGGCTTTTCGGTTTTGTAGATTCTCATCTTGTCATTGGCCGGTTCCCAGTGTACCTTGTTGCCTTCGGATTTTATTTCCGGAAATTGGACTCCTTCGGTTTGTTTCCGGACGGTAATTCCTTTTGCTTTGGATACATTCATGGAATCGGGATACAGGCCGAAATCATCGGTAAAGATGGATGCAGTAAGAAAATCAAGCGTCCCGCTTGCCCGCAGCCCTTTGCTGTCCAGGCTGATGCTGGCGCTCAGCTTCGCGTCGTTATAGGCGGAGATGGCGCTGTCGCCTGTTTCAAAGGTAAATCCGAGCGTATAATCCGGTTGCACCTTCAGATAGCGGCGCATATCGGAGAAAATATTGGCTGAGGTAAATTTTCCGGGTAATACCAGATGCGTCCTGTTAAAATTTTCAAGGCTATCCACGACAAAGGGGTCAAGTCGGAAAAAGAATTTTTCGTTTTTGTAGGCGCCGCCTTCAATGGAGGAAGCGCCGTATGATACTTTGGAAAGGCTGTCGCTGTGCAGTATCGGATATTCTTGCAGTTTGTGACGTCCCGATTTGTTGTCGGGACGGTCAATCAGGATGTTGCCCGATACATTTTCAATCACATTTTTCACTCTCGCCATCTTTTTATTGCCCAATGCGTCTTTTTCATCCGACGGCACAAACATAATTACGGAATCGGCATGTTGCAGTCCTATTTTGAAGGCGTCGTAGTCGAAATGCAGGGAATCGCCGTAAAAAATCATCTGTCCGGCAGATATCCGGCCGTTGATCAGCATATTCCTGTTTTTTTTCAGTATTACGTTTTTTTCATTGGGTAACATTACTACTCGTTTCGAGTCGCTGACTACAATGTCGTCCACTCCGTTGATGGTAATATCGCCGGAACCTGTTTGCATGACGGCATTTTTGGCCGGCGCATTGACCAGCGACCGGAGGTCGATCACGTCAAAATCCTCTTCTTTTGCGGCAGCATTCATGCAGGTGTACAGTTTGGGCTGTATGATGATGTAGTCCTGTTCTCTTTCGTAGGCGACAAAACCTTGTTTGGCAAGGTTGATGATCTGGTTGCGGGTGTCTTCTACCGTTTTCCGGATGTATCCCGCATATATTTCGACGGGGAACTCGTCGGTTCCGAAAGATTCCACACATTTTTTGAGCAATACCAGCGGATGATTCAAGTCGAAATGCTGCATCTGTTCGTATTCGTTGCGGTTGAAATAATTCTGCGACCGGAAATCGGCACGTCCGATGGCGGAACCGCGGGAGATGGAAAAACTTATTTCCGGTTCGTCGATTTTCCATATTACTTGCTCGCAACTGATTTCTGTTTTATGATAATTGTCGATGTATGGCGCCTGGGAAGAGGCTGCGTCGGAACGGATAAAATTGACTTCGCGTATAGGCGCCAAATAAGCAAAAGACACGTTGGTGTGAACGATAGAATCCTCCCCGAGATAGAATACCGGCGATGAATTGTAGGCGTTGATGCGGTCGTTTCGCAGGATAAAACTGTTGGAACGGACGATCAGTTGCAGGCTGTCGTTCTTTTTGATGCGTACCTGCGCCTTTTTTTCGTTGGTTCCCGTTCCGACGGTGCGTGCTCCCTGTATGGTGACGCCGCCTTCGTAGGACACGTCCGGAAAAATGTTTTCAAAAACGCAGGTTGTCCCGTAGGTGTGAAACTCCGGATAGACTGCTGTCTGGGGACCCTGGTTGTGTCGTACTTTATCTGCCAGCCTGCCTTGTACCTGCTGCGGGAAATAGGTGGCATGGTAAAATGTTACCGAATCGGCCCCATATTGAGGTTGCCTCATGTCGATGACGTAATTCCTCAGGTTGGCATAAACGTCCGATGCGGCGTATCCTGCGCGTTCCCATGTGACTGTTCCTCCATGACCTTTCCACTGTTGCGATACGGGATTGTACCGGCCGGAAGTACCGCCGATCATGATACTGTCGCCTTTTGTAAAACAGAACAAATCAATATTGTCGCATGTGACAGACAGAGCGTCGTTGTCCGTATCGAAACGAAAATCGCCGTTGGTCATGCGCCATTCGTTGCCCTGAGAATAGGAAAGCACTTTGCGGTTCAGCAGCGCTTCGACGGCGTTCATCAGGTTTTGCAGGCTCGTAGGGGTGGTTTTTTTCTCCGTCGCCGTCCGAATCATGGCTTTCATCCATGTATCATAACCCTTCATGCTGTTTTGCGGATCCTTAAAGGCCAACAGGCATCGCCACAGGGAATAGTAATGGATATTGCGGGCTTTTTTGCCAAGAAACAGGCCGGACAAATGCACGATTTGCAATTTTTCGTCGCCGGTAAAGATGTCGCCTGTCCATGCGGCGGCAAACTGTTCCGTCATCGCCCTGTCGGTTTCGGAAATTTTGATATTGCGAAACATTTCGTTCACCGTTGCGGGATAATTTTCCGGATCGTCAAATTGCGTGGGGGGTTGGGCATTGAGAAACAGTGTCAGCCAACCGAAAAAGAAGAAAAAGAGATTCCGTTTAATCATAGTAAATATTTTGATGATATTATCGTTTATGCAAACCACATTCCTTATGTTCGGGTAATTCCCACCACCAGCGGCCGGCACGGATATCCTCTCCGGAATCTACCGCACGGGTACAGGGTTGACAGCCTATACTTGGGTAGTTTTTGTCGTGTAGGGTGTTATACGGTACATGATGTTGCCGGATGTATTGCCACACCTGTTCTTCCGTCCAGTTGATCAGCGGATTGAGTTTTATCAGGCCGTTGCTTTCATCCCACTCTACCGCCTGCATGTCTTTCCGCGTAACGGACTGTTCGCGGCGCAATCCGCAAATCCATGCCTCCAGTCCGGTAAATGCTCGCGTCAACGGGTTTATTTTTCTTATTCGACAGCATTTACGCCGTTTTTCCACACTTTCATAAAAAAGATTTACGCCATTTTTGTTTACCATATCCTGTACCTCCATGTAGTCGGGAAAAAAAATCTCAATGTTTATCCCGTATTGCAGATTGGTTTTATCAATCAGGCTGTATGTTTCAGGGAAAAGCCGTCCGGTATCCAGCGTAAAAACACGCGCATCAGGTTTGATACACTTTATCATGCGTGTCAATACCTGATCTTCGATACTCAAGCTCGAAGAAAGCGCGATTTTCTTGCCCAGCAAATCCAAAAAATACGCTAACAGTTCTTCCGGCGCAGCTTGCGCGAATCGGCGATTGAGATTCTCTATTTCAAATGCTTCCATAGCGTTTCAACTATTAAATTGCAAAAATATCATTTTTTCCGGTATCATGATTTTTAAAATGCCTTTCCTTTGCAAAAAACTTTGGAAATCTCAAAATTCTCGTGTACTTGGTTAATTCTTTTATTGAGGTGCTATGGGTCAGAGGACTGTTTCATCCGTGTTTTGTTTCCCGATTTCTCCCTATCCCTCCTAAAAGTCCCTTACAGGACGTTCTGCATTCTCCAAAGGATGGCTTTCAGGCGAGAGGCTTTCGCCTCTACATTCGTGCTTTCGTGCTTTAATGGAGGTCAGAAGAATTGTTTTTCATAGCACCTCAAAAAAAGATTTACCTCGTTTTCCCTTATTTTTGGAGTGATTTTTGCCAAACAGGGTTAAGGTTGCTCCTGACCGGAATGTGCTTTTTATTGCTGTCAAAAAATACTTTGGATGTCTGCTTTCAGTTCATTTATGGCTTTTTGGCTGGGCAATTCTTCCATTTCGGCTGTCATGCCGAGTATTTTCCGGCTCAGTTCGATAGCGGTGGCGTTGTCGCCTGTTTCCTTTGCTGCGGCATTGATCAGTGAAATGGTGTAATTTTTGGCATTTTTGACGCTGTTCCATACGTCAATGGAGATGTACAGTTGTTGCGAAAGGTTATGCTCAAACTCGGAACGGATGGCCTGCAACAATTCCTGATGTAGCTGTTCGCCGGTTTTGTCCGGATAATTAGCCCTCAACAGGATGGAATCGGGCGATATGCGTTCCAAAAAAAGGATCAAACGCTCATAGGCTTGCAATCGCAAAGGGAGGGTGATCTGCCGGTTGGTTGCGGTCAATTTCAAACGTTGTCGCTTTTCGCTGTTGGCCAAAAAGCCGCCTACCGTGTAAATCATGGCGATTAGCAGAATCACGGACGGAAGGGTGATCTTCAATATGTCAAAAAATAAATCCATGCGATAATTATTTTTGCAAAGATAAAATTCTTTTGGAACATACGGAAGAATTTTTACGAAACGGCAGAATTATTGCCGTTGGAATGAATTACTTGTGCTTCCTGCAAATAATAACACAGCGATATTGTTTGCCGAAATAGAAACCCAAACCGTCCGACTTTGGGAACAGCTTTTTCGATACCGCAGAAAGATTTACTGCGCTAATGAAAAGCGGAGGAAATTGGTAACGGCTAAATCTTTATCGGCGTTTTTCAGGTAATCGCGTACGGTCAGTTTCGAATCCTTGATAAATTCCTGATTGAGCAAGGTCTGTTCTCTGTAAAACTTTTCCAACCTGCCTTTGGCGATTTTTTCCAGCAATTCCGCCGACTTTCCCGTATTTTTGGGATCGTTTCGGGTTTGTTCCAATGCTATATCCAATTCGTTTTTCACTACTTCTTCCGGCACGCTGTCTTTATCGACGGCTACGGGATTCATAGCGGCTACTTGCATGGCAATGTCTTTACCGGTCTGTTTGTCGGCGATGTTTTTATTGAAACCGACCAGACAGGCCAGTTTGTTGCCCGGATGGATATATGCTGTCACTTCTTGGGCTTCCAGTTTCCCGAAATAGGAGAGGGTGATTTTTTCGCCGATAACGGCTACTTTTCCGTCTATGCCTTCGGCGATGTTTAGTCCTTCCACTTTTAGCGTTTTTACCGTATTCAGGTCGGATGCGTTGTTTTGCAAGGCGACTTCGGCGATAGCCTGAGTGAATTTGACGAAATCCGCTCCTTTGGCTACGAAGTCCGTTTCGCAACTCAACACTACCAGTACGCCTTTGGATCCGTCTGCCGATACTTTGGCTATTACGCACCCTTCGGTGGTTTCGCGGTCGGCGCGTTTGCTGGCGACTAACTGTCCTTTTTTACGGATGATGGCTATGGCTTCTTCGTAATCGCCATTGGATTCTTCAAGGGCTTTTTTGCAGTCCATCATGCCTGCTCCCGTCATTTTTCTAAGTTTTGCAACTTCTTGTGCACTTATGGCCATTGTGTATTCTTTTTTATAAATAAATATTATTGTGATTTATCTTCGCTTGCCGTTTTTTTAGCCGTTTTTCTGACTTTGGCGGGTTTCACATTTTCCGTATTCTCGTTGCGGCTGTTATCCTGCGATCCGGCGCCGGATGTTTTTTGGTTTTTCCGGGATTGCTGCGAGGTTTCTTCCTCAGCTTCGGCGTCTGATTTTCGTTCGCTGTTTCCTTCCAGAATGGCGGCAACGACGGCATCCAGCACTAATGCGATGGAGCTGGCCGCGTCGTCGTTGGCGGGAATGGGAAAATCAATCAGTTCGGGATCCGAATTGGTATCTACCATGCCGAAGACGGGGATGTTCAGGCGGCGGGCTTCATTCACGGCAATGTATTCTTTCATGATATCCACCACAAAAAGCGCTGCCGGAAGGCGTCCCATATCGGCAATGCTACCGAGGTTTTTTTCCAGTTTGGCGCGTTGCCGGCTGATTTGGAGTTTTTCGCGTTTGGCCATATTGTCGAATGTGCCGTCGGCGATCATTTTGTCGATCGTGGCCATTTTTTTGACGGCCTTACGGATGGTCGGAAAATTGGTGAGCATACCGCCCGGCCAGCGTTCCGTTACGTAGGGCATTCCTGCTTTTTGCACTTTTTCCGCCACCAGGTCTTTGGCCTGTTTCTTGGTAGCGACAAACAACACTTTCCTGCCCGATTTGGCGATTTGCCGCAGCGCTTGCGATGCTTCTTCGAGTTTGGCCTGTGTTTTCTGGAGATCGATGATATGGATTCCGTTGCGTTCCATGAAAATGTAAGGCGCCATGTGCGGATTCCATTTTCTTTTCAGGTGTCCGAAATGACAACCTGCTTCTAATAACTGTTCTATGCTTACTTTTGACATTGAAATTTATTTAAAAATGTTTACGTTCCTTTTACATGTTCCGATGCAACCCTAAAGTAGCCGGATGTACGGTTTTCCGTATCCGGATCTTCAGCGTTTGGATGCTAAACCGCGTTTTCCGAACGGCACTATTCCAACAGATTAGCGTTTGCTGAATTGGAAGCGTTTGCGGGCTTTCGGTCTGCCGGGCTTTTTGCGTTCTACTTCGCGAGGGTCGCGCGTCATAAAACCTTCCGCTTTCAATTTGGGTTTATTGGTTTCGTCCAATTTCACAAAAGCGCGAGAAATGGCCAAACGCAAGGCTTCGGCCTGTCCTTTGACGCCGCCGCCATCCAAATTGGCTTTGATGTCATAACGGCCGCCGACTTCCAGTACATTGATGGGTTGTTCCACAATGTATTGAAGCGTTTCCAACGGAAAATACTCTTTCATATCCTTGTTGTTAACGGTGATAACGCCTTTCCCTTCGCGCAGATATACGCGGGCTACCGCTGCTTTTCTTCGTCCGATCGCGTTGATGATTTCCATGAATTATCTGATAATATTAAGATTGATTGTTTTGGGTTGCTGTGAACTGTGAGGATGTTCGCCCCCCGCATATACATGAAGGTTACGGAAAAGCGCTGCGCCCAGCTTGTTTTTGGGCAACATCCCTTTTACCGCCTTTTCTACTACTGCTATCGGTTTGGTTTTCAGCAATACGGCAGCGGTGGTAACACGTTGTCCGCCCGGGTAACCGGTGTGACGGACATATTTTTTCTCCGCGAACTTTTTCCCCGTAAAACGGATCTTGTCCGCATTGATTACAATGACATGATCGCCACAATCCACGTGCGGCGTATATGCAGCTTTATGTTTGCCTCGGAGGACAAGGGCTATCCGGGCGCATAAACGCCCCACTACCTCGTTTTGAGCGTCCACAATCACCCATTCCTTGTTGACAGTGTCTTTATTGGCCGAAACTGTCTTGTAGCTTAAAGTATCCACTTAGAATATATTGACTTAATTATTTAAATTACAACACAATAATGTATTTTTATCAAAAAATACGGACTGCAAAGGTACAATTAAATTTCCAAATACCTAATCTTGGGCTAAATCTTTTTTGAAGTGTTATCAAAAAACTGTTTTTTTTCTCTGCAAGCGAAGGCATACGAATCATAAAATGACGTTCCTGCGGGGCTTGGCGG
>JAIRLS010000344.1 GCA_031259205.1 Bacteroidales bacterium
GTTTTCAGGAAGTGGAAGAAGGCAATATTATTCAGGTGTTGGACAAGGTTTTGCGTACATTAGATTATAAATTCCTGATACGTAATATCTCGTTTGAAGGAATGAATCGCGTTGAAACGCTCGAATACCCCATACCTGCACTTCGCGAGATGCTTCTTAACTCGCTCATTCATAGAAATTATATGGGAGCACCTACGCAAATCCGAGTATATGATAAAAAAATGTTCGTTTGGAATGATGGTGGTTTGCCACCTACTATCACTTTGTCGCAACTCAAAGAAAACCACTCGTCGCACCCGCGCAATCCGATACTTGCAGAGGCGTGTTTCAAAGGCGGTTACATTGATTCGTGGGGTAGCGGTATAATGAAAATTATCAATTCCTGTCAAGCAGCAGGGCTACCAACACCTGACTTGAAAGAAAAAGAGGGAGGTTTTATTGTAACGCTTTTCAAAGATAAATTTTCAGGGGAAGAACTGCAAAAATTAGGGCTGAATGAAAGGCAGATAAAAGCGGTTCTGTTTGTTAAAGAGAGAGGGCGAATTACAAATAGCGAGTATCAAACAATCAATGAAATATCCGATAGAACTTCTTCTCGCGAATTGGAAAATTTGTATCAAATAGGAATTTTCAAAAAAATAGGAGACAAAAAAGGTGCATATTATGAGTTGTAATTTGCATTATGGCGGATAAATGGCGGATATGGCGGATAAATGGCGGATAAGATTTGCGTATTTCCTGAATAATATTTACCTTTGTCTTATCGCTCATTGAAACGATGCAAAAAATTGAAATCCGGCGCAGTTTGATTATGGGTTAAATCGTGGGACTGGATTTTCGGACTTTGTTAAGATATTGAATAATTGACGGTTGAGAGGGTAGTTCATATTCCGTCCATACCGCAAACAACGTTAATAATTAACAAGTTGTGAAATTTACACCCGAATTTACACCCTAAAAGGTTAAAGTCGGGTGTTTTATTTTGATGCCCATTCAATATATGTAATGCCGCTTTAGGGGGGCAAGATAGATTATTTGGGGCAAATAATCTTCGGGAAAAGTCAGGATGCTTTTTAAACCCAAAACCTAAACTTCCGCAAAATGCTGATAAACGGCTCTCAACCCCATTCAAACTTCTCGTTCAGCTTGGTCTTCCGAACGGACAAAGCAGTAACAAGCTGTTCTTCATTGCCTTGTTCATTTGCACGGATAGCGATTTTTTCCAATTTGTAACGGGGATGGTTTTCAAATATTTTCTCAAGTGCGAAAATCGCTTTGTATTTGGACTTCATATTTTTAGATTTTCAAATAATGTCCATTCCACAGACAGTCGCAAAAAATTATGCGTCCGTCGTTGATTGTAACATCTTTAATATCAGGTATTTGATTATGCCCGACAATTTGCGTGAAGCCCTGCAACGGCTCGTAAAGTTCGCGCACGCCAGCCATAAAAATGCCGCCGACCGTGTCAGTGTAACTGTCGCCGACTTGCCGCAGGGCGTTGCATTGCTCTTTTGTGGGGTTGTTGAGTTGCGTGGCAATGTTGCGATTGAGCGAGCCGCCAAAATTTTCCACAAACCATTTATGCACAATGCCCGCGTGTGTAAAGACGACATTATCAATCTGATACGCATTTTGAAACAATGACAGATTTTCAACAAAAAGCGGTTCTTCGTAGTCGATATATATCAAATCGTGGTTGCCGAGCAATAGAATGACATTGTCGGGATTTGCTTTTTTGAAATTGATAATATCCTGTAAATTAGCATTTTCTGCCTTAAAATCCATATCCTCTTTTCCGTCAAGATAATCGCCGAGAAAGACGTAGCGGCAATAGGGATTTTCCGCTACTGCCGTTTTCCAAAATGTTGAGCCGTGAATGTCGCCGAGAATAAGGGTAGTCATATAAATTCAATTTATTTTGTGGCAATATTTTTTTAACAATTCTTTCAAATGCAGAGATAAGTGGCTCATCGGGTGCATTTTTTAGTAAATCTTCGTTGTGAAAACAAATGATTGTCGTTTGCGTTTGCAGTTGTTCAATTGTTTTTTTCGCTTTTTCAAGTGCCGTGCCTTCAAAATGGAATGGCGTAACGACAATACACAACGTCGGCAAATTCCTTTGTTTGCAATGCTCTACGAATTGCGTGAGCAGTATTGCACTTGTATTTCGCCCAAGCGTGGCAAGCAGAATTGCAAGTTTTACATTTTTGCCGATAAATTTGTCGGCTTGTGCAAAAACAATTTCTATATTCGTAAAATTTTTCTTTACAAACAAATAATTATAAGTTGAGATTTTTTCTTGTAGTTTTTTTCTGAAAATTTTCCACAATCATTTCCACAAACCCTGTTTCGATTTTTCAGTTGCTTTTTTCCGAAACAGGCATAATTTTTTCTAATGGCTTGTCAATCCCAACAATGATAAAACCATTGTCTTTCAATAGATTTGTGAGATTTTTTGCGATATTTGTACTGCCACCGCCAAAGCCGAAAATGGCAATTGTGTTTTCGCACTTGCCATTTGATTTTTTAGATATGAGTTTCATTATCCTTGTGAATTTTTGAATTATGGTGCAAAGATACAGCGCGAGCGTGCCAAAATACGGCACGGTTAAAAAGAAATAGCCCAAATCTTCAGTTTATAGGTCATGGGTTAAATCCGTTGAAATTATTAAGCGGTGTTCAAAAACCGCCCGGACTTGAAATAATATCGTTCGATATACATCCCTGTTACCTTATCATAAATTTGTTCATCTTTGGAATAACAAACGGTTTTCCTGTTCAAGCGTTGGAGGTGCGTTCTGAATTTTACGTTTTTCCTTTCAATTTTCCATGTCATGGCTTTCCCAATACGAAGCTTGTCGTTAGGCAAATATCTTTTACAGGCGTCCCAATCGTCCGTAAAATACAAGGCAATGGGGAGCAGGGAGAGGAACTCAAACAACTTCAGGAAAACATCATCCGTTCTTTTTCCATTGTACCATGCCAAAATAATTCCTGAAATTTTATCTATGGCATACCACGTCCACCGTTGATTTGACTTATTGCCCACAAATGACCAAAACTCATCCGGTTCAGCAGTATAGTAGAATTCTACATCCAACTTTTTCAGGCAGTTATCTTCTATCATGTCAAGAATATACGGGTTTAGATGAGGCGTTTTCTTTAACTCGGACATCACCGTGTTTTTATTGATTTTCAATATTCTACTTATATCGCGAACGCCGGAACTGTTCAGGGTGAGCTCTGTTATTTGCTCTTTTACGCCTTGTTTCCTCGCATTATAGCGATAATTCAGTTGAAAACTTTTGTGGCGCCTATTGCACCGCCGGCGTTGAGCGCCGTTTTCACTGTGACCGTTCTTTACAAATCCATTGAACTACAGTAAGGACAACTTATCGTTTGCGTATGTTTCGTCTTTTTTGTGCAAAGATAATCTTTTCAACGGATTTAAACCACGACCCTTTTTTTATGTTTAGCAACAAAAACGAAGTGTTTTACCCCCGAAATTTTCGGTTTTTTTTGTTGTATTTAAATTGTATTTAAAAAACTATTTACTACCTTTGCGTTGCTAAACATAAAAAATCAAAGCAATGGGATTTCCATTAAACATGGTATTTACCAGTGATTCCCTGAAAAGGAACAGTTCGCAGAATATCGAATATTTCTTGAAATTCATCGAATTTCAGCGAAGAAACCCCAATTTATCCATGACGATTTATCTGAAAAAGGATACAGGCTTTTATCGGCTGTGGTATGAACTGTCGAACGGTAGCCCTGAAATTCGCGAGGAATTTCAACGACTGACCGATGAGTATTATGATCCTGTGGCGCTTCATCCTTATCCGAAGTTTGCAGATAAAACAGAGATCGAAATTGCGGCGTATCTTCAATGCGAGGTAAGGCGCTCATGAGCGCGCCGCTGTACAGGCTATCCATGTCCGCGTCTGTGGGAAGTTGCAGCAGGGAGCGCGATACCGTGTTGAACGCGCCCTTTTGAAGCGCGCTACGCCCACGTTCGTCTTTTATATCGAACGCCGCCTGCAACCGGTATCTTGATACGCCTGTTTTTTTACTTTTTTTTTTCATTTTTTTGGGTATTTAAATTGGTTTTATACTTTACGCGGCTTGCTTTAGTGAGATGTCTGTCTGTTGAAAAAGTTGAAAAATTAAGAATAAAAGTTGGAATAAACTGTCACGAAAAGTATCAATTATATTGTATCAAAAAAAACTTTTGACTGCAAGATGAAATTTATCGGGAGAATCATAATATTGGGCATATAAAATGGTTAAATCTTTTTTTGAGGCGCTATGGGTCAGTGGACGGTTTCATCCGTGTTTTGTTTCCCGCTTTCTTCCCTTCCCTCTTAAACGTCCTGTAAGAATTTGATTTTCAATTCAGGATGTTCCGTATTCTCTAAAACAGAGGGCTTTTGAAACTGCCGTCGGGAAGGAGCAAGGGTAGAAGAATGTATTTATAGCGCCTCAAGAAAAAGATTTAGCCTCGTTATCTTTTTGGCAAAATCTTTGCAGGGATCCTTAATATTCACCTTTTAATTTTAAAAACATGATGAAAAAAAGTATTTTAACAGTATTGTTGTGGTTGGCTGTTGTTCCTGCCGTTACGTACGGTCAGACCAAGAAGCCCAAAAAACAGCGGGAGATGGAAAAAACGGAACAGGTACGCCGGCTGGTTGAAGCGCAGGATTATGTGTTTGTGGCCGAAAGAGTGCATCCGACAACAGGACGTTCCCGTACGTTAACCTCTCCGTACGACCTCATCGTGAACAAAGATGCGGTGAGCGCATTCCTGCCTTATTTCGGCCGAGTGTATGTGGCTCCGGCAGATCCCACCGAGGGAGGGATCAAATTCTTGAGCAGGGATTTCGATTATACCCTCCAAACAGACGGGAAAAACGGATGGAAGGTTAAGATCATCACTAAGGATGGCAACAAACGTTACGATCTGTTTCTCAACATTACGGAAAGCGGGTCTGCCGATTTGCTGGTACAGGAAGTTACCCGCCAATCCATTCGTTTCAGCGGACATATCGAATCCAAACCCTGACGTTCGACACGGTCAGGCTGTCAGACTGTCAGGTCGGGGCAACCGCGGTCAGCATTGTCTGTCCCAAGCGTTGCCCGTCGGATTTTAAAACCGCAAAGAGTGCGAAGTTACACGAAGGAAACCACGTCCTGCCGGCTGCTCTTCCGGCGGCAGGCTCGAAAGCGCGTAAGTTCCCCCATCACTTGAGGATGATTTTCACACCCTTGGGCGCTTTCACATCGGATATGATTTTTCCTGCGGCATTTTTCCTGTGGCTGATTTTCACCGTACCGAAGGGCGTCGGGAAAGCGCCTTCCACCCATTGAAGATTGCCCAGATGCGGCTCTATGCGCAAAGTCGTGCATCCGGCGCTGACCACCTGCACGCCCAGCACATGTTCGCTCAGCCATGCCGTAGGCCCCGACGCCCATCCGTGGCACAGGCTGTGCCGTAACTTTTCGTAGCAATAAGCGCCGAAATCGGCGTGAATGTCTTTTTTCCCTTCCGGGACGAGTTCGTCAATCCCCGCAGCGTTTTCCATCCAGTCCAGATTGAAATCTTCCCAGAAGGTGGTAGCGCCCATATCGAGCATTCCGCCCCAGAAACGGCTGATGTTGTCCATGGCAACCTGATATTCTCCGGCTTTTGCCTGTGCCTGCAACATGTAATATCCGTAAAAGGTGGAAAAATCTTTGGCGCCGTCTACTGCAATCACTTCGTCGTTGGCTTGTCGGGCAGGCATGATGCCGGCAAGCGCCAGCAACGATGCGGCCTGTTTCAGCCGGTTGTGGTAGGGGACGTGCTGTCGCATACGGTTTGCGACGGCAGCGCATTCGGCCGACAGCGACCGGTCGCCGAGTATGTCGCACAGTTCGGCGCCTGCCTGAAAAGCCATCGCCATCAAAGCGTGCACGCCTGCGTCAATGCCTTTCCCGTTGGGGCTGGAAGGCCAGTCGAGGAAGCCGCCTTCGTGAACGCGCTTGCCCGAAGCGTCTACTTCGGTGAACAGGAGGCGGAGCAAATCACTCAGATAGCTCTTTTGCCGTTTCAGATAATCAAGGTCGCCCTGATAGCGGTACCAGTCGCGGTGAATGATAATCCACCAGAGCGAATAGGAGAACATGCCGTTCATCCAGCCGGGGAGGGGGGTGATGTCGCGTGCCAGATCGAGGCTTTTGGGAATGACGTCATTGTACCCGAAAACCGTGCACACCGTCATCACTTCCGGATGCAGGTCGCCCAGCCACACTAAGCGGTCGCGTTTGATCCCGTCCCAGATGTATTCCTGCATGTTGAGATGCACGGTATACGCGCCTGTCATCCAAATCCGGTTCAACCGTTCGTCGTTGCACCGGAACTCCCCCAGATAGGGTATGTCGCGATAGGCGAACACCGCGTTGACTTCTTTCAAGTACAGTGCGCAGTTCGGTTCGATCAAGTCAATGCGTACGAAACGATAGCCGCTGTTGCCGATTTCGACCACTCCCAGCCAGGGCGTCTCCACAGTGAAGTCGCGCATGGCGTGGTCGTTGGTCGCTCCCTGTTTGCCGGCGTCGCTCATCGCTTCGCTGACCGATTCGCCGAAACGCACGCGGATTTTTACCGGGTCATGACGGCCTTCCGCTGTGGTAACAAGCTGTATCCCTCCCTGTATCTCTTTCCCGAAATCCAGCACAATGGAAGGAAATTCGTTGCCGGTGCTGTACATGCAGAACGACGGCTGGTTGGCCAGTACGCTCTGCCCGTTGTGGCCGGAAGTAAGCAACGACTCGGGGTTTTTCAGCAAACGCCCCCCCCCGTCGTATTTCCACACTATCCGTTGCGGCGTGATATAGGAACGAACGCGGGAATCATGAAACACTTTGCCGGAATATTCCTGTCCGAACACAGGAGGAAGTGATTGTGCATCCACTGTGGCGACAAACACGAAACCTGTCAATAATAAAGAAAATATCTTTTTCATGGGAAAAATTTTGTCACAAAATTAGATGATTGTTTTAAGATTTCCAAGCCGGAATGAAAAAAAAATTTGGTAGTGATGTAAAAAGTATGCTGTCATAAAAAAGTGGCAATCAGGAAGAAAAGTTGTATTTTTGCAAAATGAAAATAACAATCATACTCCATTGTCCCGATTGCCAAGGCACAAAGATAAA
>JAIRLS010000094.1 GCA_031259205.1 Bacteroidales bacterium
GACGGCGGTATACTTCCATATAGATGTCCCCAAATACGGCACTCTTGCGCCGTTTGTTGGCATCGGACAGCGTGCTGTAACGAACCATACAGTGCATCCCCAAAAGGACAATTTGTGTGCATTGCTCAACATGCCTGTAACAAGCTCTCTTATAGAATGGTAACCTTCTAATACCCCAAACAGCATTACTGTCATATGCCGGCGAGTGTCGAACTTTTTTACATAGCGCTCTGCATTGTGTCGCTTCGATATTTTCCTGATATTTACACCGCTTACAAAAAATAATAGCTGATTCAGTAGTGGCTGTCCGATAAAATTTGTACTTTTGCCCAGGGTTGACTTTGTTTTTGTCGTGACTACAAAGATAACCATTGAGCGGTTAACTATGCGTTGACCGCTCTTTTTTTTTACCGGACAGTAGTGATTTTTTGTAATTTTAAATGCGTTGCCCTTGAGATAAAAAAACAAAATCGTTCGTCGGAGCACTTTGGGCGCAAAAATTTTTATGCGCGGAAACGCTTGCTATTATTGAGGAAATGTATATTTTTCATGAATCCGGTTTATTTTTTTTGATTTTAGAAAAAATTATTTGAAAAAAAAAGATTATTTTTGTAACAGATTTTTTACAAGAGATATGGCAATTCGAGATGAAGTTGTTTTCTTACTGGAAGAAAATATCAAACGTCTTCTTTCCGTTGCGAATGATCTTAAGGATAGCAACTTACAGTTAGAGCAACAAGTAGAAGAATTGTCGGAAACAATTCGAATAAAGGATCTGGAGATAGAGGAATTAGCATCAAGATATCAAAACCTCATGCTCGCTAAAACCATCACTCTCACGGCAGAGGATGTAAAAAAAGTGAAGCTCCGAATAAATGAAATGGTACGGGACATTGATAAATGTATCGCACTGATGAATAAGTAATGTATTGAAAATGAATATTAATGTTAAAATAGCGGAACGCCCCTACACTCTGACGGTGGACAACGAAAGGGATGAACAGCGTGTACGGAGAGCCGCGCAGTACATTAACGAAAGATTATCGAGCTATCGGGTACGTTTCAGCGAAAAAGACGTACAGGATCTTTTAGCGATGGCAGCTATACAGTTCGTAGTAAAACTCATCAAGCTGGAAAACAATTCCAACCAGACAGACGTCAACGAACGGCTAAAGCAATTGAATGATCAAGTGAGCGAGTTTTTAGTAAATTGATCGACAAGTTCTTACATATAGGGGTTACCCGCACGGTTCTTTTCATTCCTTTTGAAACTCAACATTTAGATCATTAGAGTTGGACTTGAGTTACCTAAGACAGGCCTAGTACCGGTTTACGCCGGGATTCCGATTCGTCGGGACGTTGGAAGTCTGCTGTAATTGGCCGCTCTACCCATGTTTACTGGGGTTTTATAAAGTTTGGATTGAATTGATGCGGGTTTTTTTGTTTTTTTAACTATAAAAGTTTAATACATGAATCTTATTATTGGTGTGGTGACTTTTCTTTTTGGCAGCAGCGCGACATATCTTATGCTTGCCTTTGTGTTCAAATCGAAAAGAAACCGGTTGAAGAAAGAAGCCGAAACAGAAGGAGAAGTCATCAAAAAGAAAAAAATGCTCGAAGCCAAAGAACACTATCTGCTACTGAAAGCAGAACATGAAAAAACGGTTCACGAGCGAAACTCAAAACTGGCGCAGGCCGAAAACCGGATCAAACAGAAGGAATCAACCCTCGCGCAAAGAATGGAAGAAACACAACGTAAAAGCAAAGAATTAGACAATTTGCGGGAAAATCTGAAAAATCAAATCGAAATTGCCGAGCGAAAACAGGACGATCTGGAAAAAACACACAAACAGCAGGTCGAACAGTTGGAAACCATATCAGGGCTGTCGGCGGAAGACGCCAAGGGACAACTGATAGAATCCCTCAAATCCGAAGCGCGTTCGGAAGCCATGTCCTTCATCAACGATATTGTTGAAGAAGCCAAAATGACTGCTTCCAAAGAAGCCAAACGCATCGTGCTGCAAACCATTCAGCGAGTAGCCTCCGAAGCCGCCATTGAAAACTCCGTCACCGTGTTCCACATCGAAAACGACGACATGAAAGGAAGAATCATCGGACGCGAAGGGCGCAACATTCGTGCGCTGGAAGCGGCTACCGGCGTAGAAATCATCGTAGACGATACCCCGGAGTCGATCATCCTGTCCGGATTCGATCCCGTCAGACGCGAAGTAGCGCGGCTGGCGCTGCACCAGTTGGTCATCGACGGACGCATCCACCCCGCCCGTATTGAAGAAGTGGTAACCAAAATACAAAAACAGGTGGAAGAAGAAATGGCCGAAGCAGGCAAACGTACCGCCATCGACCTCGGTATTCAGGGATTGCACCCCGAACTGATCCGCATCATCGGTAAAATGAAATACCGTTCGTCTTACGGGCAGAACCTGTTGCAGCACTCGCGCGAAGTAGCCAACCTGTCGGCTGTCATGGCAGCCGAACTGGGGCTGAACCCCAAACTGGCCAAACGTGCGGGATTGCTACACGACATAGGCAAAGTGCCCGACGATGAACCGGAATTACCACATGCGCTCATCGGAATGAAACTGGCCGAACGCTACAAGGAAAAACCGGACGTATGCAACGCCATAGGCTCACACCACGAAGAAATCGAAATGACCACTCTCATTGCCCCCATCGTACAGGTGTGCGACGCCATATCCGGAGCGCGTCCGGGCGCACGGCGCGAAGTGGTGGACGCTTATATCAAACGGCTGAAAGAATTGGAATCACTGGCATTATCGTATCCGGGAGTAACCAAAACATTCGCCATACAAGCAGGACGGGAACTGCGCGTGATTGTCGGCAGCGAGAAAGTATCGGATTTGGAAGCCGAAAGCCTCTCCTACGATATTGCCAAAAAAATACAAAATGAAATGACTTATCCCGGACAGGTGAAAATTACCGTTATCCGGGAAACAAGAGCCATCAGTTACGCAAAATAAAGCAGAGCGGACAGCGCAACCCACCATCCGGAGGACAAGTTTTCCGGAGAAGACAGGTTCCTCCGGTCGTCCTTTGCGCGGGTACTGCTGTCCGGAGGACAGGATTTCACAAGTTGTTCATAACTTATCATGAATTATGACAACAGGTTTTGGCGAAGTCATCTTAAGTGCGTATCTTTGTAAAATGAAAAATGTACACATATTTTTCATGCTGTGTTCATTCATAAGTTGTTGGATGAATTTTTCCATGTCCCCAACTGTATATGGACAGGAAAGAAATGCGTCCGTGACGGCTGTTTTTCAGGATACTGTGTCCATGCCGGACACGACGGCTGTTTTTCAGGACAGTGTGTCCATGCCGGACACGATAGCTGTTCTTCGGGATACTGTGTCCATGCCGGACACGATGGCTGTTCTTCGGGACACTACAGCTATACCGGACAGTATGGCTGTTCAAACGGATACTGCGGCGCTTGTATTGTCGGACATAGACCGTCAAATGTTGGCGGACAGCATTAAACGGGAAGATTCGATTCCGTCGGTCATGCTTATCGGCTTGAAAGATCAGCTGGATACCTTGCCCAACAGGATTTTCGCCTATCAGGTACTGGAGAGAAATTCTTTCGCCCGCACACAGATTGAAATCGACACTGCACTGTCGCGCTTCGAAATTAATAATCCGGTGATGCGAAATTATTTTGCCGGCTCATATCTCGGCAACAACGGACTTTCTTATTATCCGATAGGTTTTGAAGCGCGAAAGCGGTTGTCGGATTGCTTTTTTACCGATCATGTAGCGCTTTACATGCATGTACCCGAAGAAACCATATATTACCAGACACAAATGCCCTTTACGCTGGCCGCCTACTCTTCGGCCGGCAGCAAAGCCGAGAACGAGTCCGTTCTCAGCGTAGTGCATACGCAAAATGTCAATGAAAAATGGAATGTAGGACTGGATTACGACATCATTGCTTCCGCCGGACAGTTTCCCAACCAAAATTCCTCCGACCATGCCATTTCACTGTTTTCCGCCTATCGAGGGAAACAGTATTCCATGTATACCAATTTCAATTGGAATAACATCCGGATGCGCGAAAACGGAGGCTTGGCCGACATCGACAATTTCAACGCCGACGCGCCGAAAACCAATGTCATGCGCTCCATGTCGGGAAAAACCGTCATGCTGAACCGCAGTTTCTACGTGACCCACTCCTACGCGCCGAAGGAAATGCGTCTTTTCTCAAAAACAGAAAATACAACGGATTCCGTCAATGTTTCCCGGTTTACTTTTCAGCATACGCTCAAATACGAATGGACTAAGCGGGAATACACCGATACGGCCAATTACCTCCGGCTCAACCCCACCAACTTCCTGACTCAACAAACACACGATTCGTTATATTTCAGACGACTGGAGAATCATTTCGAACTGATGATTAAAGAGCAGGCGCGAAACAGGGTAACAGCCGGTTTTAGCGTCGGTCTGCTGAGCGAAATGGATCGCTACAATACCAACATATTGCCCTGGCCCGTTGTTGTTTCCCACGACGATCCCCTGCCGGAAACCGGTTGGGGAGGCCAAATACCGCCTGTTTCGTGGACAGATTCCATTGTCGCCTACAGGGAAAGCCGGCGCTATTTCAACACCGCCGTCACAGGCCGGTTTTTTAACCATACAGGGAAATACATGAACTGGGATTTTAACGGACGTTTCTATTTCACCGGCTATAAGTTGGGAAACATGAACATCAACGGTACGATTCGGTTTCATTATTATACGGACAAAGGGAAAAACAGCCTGTTGCTGGGAGGAAGTATCGAAAATGCAAAGCCGGCCTATTTTCTGGAAGAGTATGCCTCCAATCTGGTGGAATGGAAGACGAATTTCGATCCTTCACAGGAAATAAGGCTGCGCGGCGAGTTCCTGATGCCGCACCGCCACCTCAAAGTCGGGCTGTATCTCTCGCATCTGAACCGTTATGTGTATTTCAACGAACAGGCAAAACCCGAACAGGCGTCGGAACTGTTGATCGTGGGTACCGGGTTCCTCGAAAAAGACATCCACTGGTGGAAACTTCATTTCCTGTTCCGACTGTACGGGCAATATAGCTCCAATGCCGGCATCATTCCGCTGCCCGCCTTTGCCGGATACCAGTCGACCTGTTTCGAAGGCTGGTTAGTGAAGGATGTGCTGAATTTTCAACTCGGATGGGATGTAAATTATCATACTCTTTATTACGCCTACGACTATATGCCGCCCACCGGAATGTTCTTCCTTCAGGAAAACCGAAAAACAGGCGGTTTCCCGTTTGTGGACGCTTTCATGAACTTCCGGATCAAAAAGGCGCGCTTTTTCGTAAAAACGGAAGGTCTGTATTCCCTTATTAAACCGCTGGGCAAAGAATATTTTATGGTGTACCGATACCCGATGAACCTGTTCAGGGTAAAATTCGGAATCTCATGGGCTTTTTACGATTAGCCCGCAGTGTAAACGTAATTAATCATGAATGGATTTAAAAATTTTATCACAAAAAGTAATTAAAAGTAAAAAAGTTTTGTTGTCCGCAGCCATCATCGTATCCGGCATGTGGGCAAGCAGCCTGTCCGCTTACCGGTCGGAAGAAATAACACAAACAAGGGTAACGATACAGCCGTCGGACAAAGGCGGCGCCCACTCCTTCGTCAGCATCTCGCCGTACGACGATCTTTTCAGGAAATACTCTCCGGAAATTAACTGGGACTGGCGGTTACTGGCTTCGCTGGTCTATCATGAATCGCGCTTTAAGCACGGCGTCCGTTCAAAAGCGGGCGCATACGGCCTGATGCAAATGATGCCCTCTACCATGAGAAACTACGGCGTAGATACTACTTCCTCTCTCGAAAAACATATCGCTGCCGGAGTGAAATATCTCAAATATCTGGATTATATGATGTCCAAGTACGTGCCGGATCCGAACGAACGGGTTAAATTCGTGCTGGCATCGTACAACATCGGCCCCGGACATGTGCTGGACGCCCGCCGGATTGCGAAGAAATACGGTAAAAACGCCTCCGTGTGGGAAAACAGCGTCGATTCCTGCCTCCTCCGCAAGAGGGAACCGATGTACTACAACCTGCCGGAAGTTCGCTACGGCCGTTGCCGGGGAAAGGAAACGTACGCTTTTGTCGTACAGGTAATGAAACGTTACAGCAGCTATAAGGAAATGCCGTGAAACGTGGCGGCAGGAGAACATGAACGGCTACGGTTTTTCGATGGAAGCTGCGACGACAGTTGCCACAATGTCGTAGAGGCGCGTAATACCGGCCCTGTCTTTGGGATGCACGCGGTTGGTCAGCAATATGACGGCCGTGCCGGTTTCCGGGTCAAGCGTGATGGCCGTGCCGGTATATCCGGTATGACCGTAGGCCGTAACGTCAAACAGATCGCCGTCTTTGGAATAGGGGGAAAACACGTCCCAGCCCAAAGATCTTCCGAAAGCCTCATATCCGGCAGGTACCGTACGCATGGCGCGTACCGTCAAGGGACTGAGTATGCGCGTTCCGTTGATTTCTCCGTCGTTCAACAACATGGCGGCCAGTACGCACAAGTCGCCGGCATTGGAGAAAACGCCCGCATTGCCGGATACGCCTGCATTCATCACATTTGCCAAAGGATCGTGGACAGTTCCTTTCAGCACGAAACCGTCGGCCTGCACTGCCGTCGGCGCAACCCATGCCAGCGTTTCGCCCGCAGGATTATAGTCGGTATGCTCCATCTTTAGCGGATAGAAGATATTTTGCCGGGCAAATTCCTGTAAACTCATGCCCGAAATATTTTCGATGATCCGTTGCAGGGTGATGAAATTGAGGCAACTGTAGTCAAACACGGTGGCCGGCTCGTTATTGCGCGCCACACAGGAGATGTAATCCATCAGCCCGTCGGGAGCGGGCGTCGCGTATATTTGTTTCAACTCCTCTACCGGCGCATACGGGGGCAGCCCTGAGGTGTGCGTCAGTAAATCTATCACCCGGATGTTTCTGACATGTCCCGTGATGGTATCCGTCCACGGCTGAAAATAGGGGATATACATGGATACGTTGTCCCGCAGCCGCAGTTGCCCGCGCTCCAGCAGTATCATTGTCGATATCGCCGTAGATACCGGTTTGCTTACCGAGGCAAGGTCAAAAACGGTCTGTACCGTCATCGGAATGGTATCCGGATATACTTGCTTATTGCCGTATGCCTTCAAATAAGCGATTTTCCTGTGCCTGACCACCGCCAGCACAGCGCCGGGGATCAGCCCCTTCCGGATGGATTGCCGGATAGCTGCGTCGGCATAACTCAGCCTTTGTTCATTCATACCCGCTCTCCCGGGTTTTACCACAGGCAACGACTGACCCCACGCCGCTACAGACGCTACCGTTAATAACAAAAAGATAATTTTTTTCATTGAAAATAATTTTTGAACAAAAGTATAAAATTATTGATAAAATAAAAGGTCTACATCCGAATCCGGCTAAATCTTTTTTTAAGACGCTGTACAGATACAAAACTTTATTTCCACCTTATTCAGGCGTTTCTTTATATACTTGACTCATGCCACGCTGATTCCGGAATGGGGAATGGGGAATTGATAAAGTGTAACGGCGCTTCCTTGCAGGACTTTTTGCATGCCTGAAAAATTTTTTGGAGTTCCCGAAAGATTTTGAGGAGTTCCCAAAGTAAGTGTTACGAAATAACATGACTATTCTGGGAGGATTTTGTAATTCCATTCGCCGTGAAATTCATTTGGAAAAATATTTAATTTTGCCCATTGTTCATCTGTAATTTCTATTCCTGTTTCATATTGTCTATCATCTATTTCACAGTCCACTTTTAATCCTTTTGTTGTTGTTGTGTTAGCAATGAGACTTACAATTACCTGATAACTTGTCAGTGCTCTGTTCCTCCAATTTTTTGACAGATAAGAAAATAGCCTGTGTTCTATCTTATTCCACTTACTTGTACCGGGAGGGAAATGCACTACTTCCATGCTCAGTCCCGTTTCATTGGCAAACTTCTGCAATTCGTATTTCCACAATTTTCCCCTGCTACTGTTACTGCCTCCGCCATCAGCTGTTATAAGCAAACTGTCTGCTTTATTGTGATA
>JAIRLS010000164.1 GCA_031259205.1 Bacteroidales bacterium
CTCTGACAATCCCGCCGATAATCGCATTTTCGGGGAAATCGGTTTTATTGAGCGGCTGCTCGATAATTTTCGATTTCGGGGAAACGACAAATTCCATCGCTTCCGCATCGGTCAATGCCAGTTTCTTGATTTTGGAGATGGTTCCCGACAGGGTGTAACGGTAGATATGCGCCGCAGCTATCTGTTTCTTGTTAATAATGGTATCAATGCCCATGCGTTCGGCCAGATTGATATAATCAAGATTCTCTATTTCGGCGACGGTATGCTTTACGCCCATGTTTTTTGCTACCAGACAGGACAGGATGTTGTCTTCCGAATCGCCTGTGACGGCAATAAATACGTCGGTACTTTTCAGTCCTTCTTCAATCAAAAGGTCGATTTGCGTTCCGTCGCCGTTGATGATTAACGCATTGCTGAATTGATCGGACAGTTTGTAGGCTTTTTCCTTGTCCGATTCGAATATTTTAATTTTGTATCTCGTGCCGAGGTCTTTAGTAATCAGTCGGCCTATATGACTTCCGCCGAGAATCATCACCTGGTGCAAATCATCCTGACTGTTGCCCGAATGTGTCAGAATCCCTTTGATACCTGCGTGATTGGTCACCACATAGACCAAATCGTTTTCTTCAAAACAAAAATTCCTGCGCGGGATGATCGTTTGACCGTTGCGCAGCACGGCCACCGCCCTGTATTCCATGTGGTAGATACCTGCCGCCTCGCCCAGCGTTTTCCCTACAACAGGCGCATTTCGCTCCATCCTCACGCCCAGCATGGACAGTTTTCCTCCGGAGAAATCGACAATATTGATTACGCCCGACTGGTGCAGCACATTCGTCACTTCCCGGCTGGCTATCTTTTCGGGATACACCATTGAGTCAATCCCCAGCCCGGTAAACATGTCGCGATTTTCCCGGCTGATCAGTTCGTCGCTGCCCACCCGTACCACAGTAAGTTTGGCGCCCATCTTCTTTGCAATGATCGCAGCTACGATATTGGTATCATCGGAAGGCGTAACGGCGACAAACAGGTCGGCCTCGTTCACGCCGGCTTCCAGCAACAGCCGCTTGGAGGTAACGATACCCGTCAGCGTCAACAAATCACAGGACAAAGACAAGTTGCGTAACTTTTCTTCGTCCGAATCAACAATCACGATGTCATGATTTTCCCGGCTCAACATTTTTGCCAAATGAGTGCCTACTTCACCGGCGCCTGCTACTACAATCCTCATAGAATAAAATACTTACTTCCGTTTTTGACGGTAAAACCCATTGGCAAAGTTAATGGTTTATTTTCTCTTCCGAAATAAAATATGATCAAGGTTAGTTCTTTTATTGAAGCGCTATGAAAAACAATTCTTCCGACCTCCACGAAGGCACGAAGGCACGAAGGCACGAAAGCACGAAAGCACGAAAGCACGAATGTAGAGACGAAAGGCTTTCGCCTGAATGTAGAGGCGAGAGCCTTTCGCCTGAAATTCATCCGCTTTGGAGAATGCGGAACGTCCTGAATTGAAAATCGACGCAGTCAAAGGGCTTTTAAGAGGGATGGGAAGAAAGCGGAAAACAAAACACGGATGAAACAGCCCGCTGACCACCTCAAAATCCGGTGGGGTATTTCAACCGGCATTCCCGTTTCATTTTCCACAACAGCAATCCGCCGAAGATCATCAGGACAACCGTAATTGGGATTACGTCCACATGGGAGCCAAATTCGGGCAGTTCCTCGGGTACTTTCCTATTGTTTGCCAAATAGGTCAAAACGACCGCCAGCGCATTGTAAATAAAATGAGCGAAAACAGGTAAGCGGATGGAACCGCTCCAAACCAGCAAGTAACCGAATATCACGCCTAATAGCCAGCGCGGAAAAATCCCGTAGAACTGCATGTGCATGGCGCTGAATAAAAAGGCGGACACGATGATGCCGGCATGGACGTTGCCCGTCCACCGTATGAAAATCTTTTGCAGAATACCTCTGAAAATCAATTCTTCACCTAATGCCGGAAGCACGGCAATCATGAAAAGGTTGAAAAATAAGCCCCAAACGCTGTCCACACTCATCAACCGTTCGGTTGTCAGGAGGGCGGCGTCTTCCATTGTTCGAAAAACATTTTCCAGCGCCGACCAGCTTTCGGGGAATACGATCATCTCGTTCAGCGCGCTCAGCAAGTTGATGAAAGGAATGATAGAGAGGATAACGACAGAAATATAAAGATACCAGCGTTTGCCGGATGCGACGGAAAGATTAAAGTAGCGGACAACATTCCCCTCAAAAAGACAGGCAAGAAAAACGGCGGGAACGAGAAACAGCGAAATACTCTGCATGACCTGCATGTAACGCAACAGCGGGAGATGATTCATCAAGTCTATCCTGCCTTTTGCAAAATCCTCCATAGATACGTTATCGACCAGAGGAACAAATAAAATGGAGATAAACATAAGCAGCAAACCGCATGAAATCATGGCGAATGCTGTTATGATTAACTGCACAAAGGGTGACGTCCTTTCTAAAAGACCATTTTGCATTTGAATAAAATTTGTATTTTTGCAAATTAACAAATACATTTTGATAAATGCAAATCGGCGATGTTAATTTGGGAAAAACGCCCCTTTTCCTTGCTCCGATGGAGGATGTAACCGACCTGTCGTTTCGGTTTATCTGCAAACATTATGGCGCTGATATGATGTACACGGAGTTTGTTTCGTCGGACGGATTGATACGGGATGCGAAAAAAACGCTCAAGAAGCTGGAAATAAAAGATGAAGAACGGCCTGTCGGCGTCCAAATCTACGGGCACCTGACGGATGTGATGGTGCAGGCGGCACGGATAGCCGAACAAGCCCGTCCCGACGTGATCGATATCAACTTTGGCTGTCCCGTCCGCAAAATTGCCGCAAGGGGCGCCGGCGCCGGCATACTGTGCAATGTGCCGCTGATGGTCGAGATGACCCGTGCCGTAGTAGATGCCGTGCAACTGCCGGTTACCGTCAAAACACGGCTGGGCTGGGATGAACAGTCCAAAAATATCGTCGAAATTGCCGAGCGTTTGCAGGACGCAGGCATTGCCGCCATTACCATACATGGACGAACACGCGCACAACTGTACAAGGGCGAAGCCGACTGGACGCTCATCGGGGAAGTGAAAAATAACCCCCGTATGCACATCCCTGTTGTTGGAAACGGCGACATCGCTTCCGTCGAAATGGCCGCCGAAATGTTCAACCGTTACGGTGTGGACGGTATCATGATCGGCCGTGCTACCTACGGCCGTCCGTGGATATTTGCCGAAATAAAGCACTATCTCCGTACCGGCGAACCCATGCCGCCATTGAACGTCAGTCAAAAAGTGGCGCTGGCAAAAATGCATCTGGCCAAATCCGTCGAATACAAGGGTATCCCGGTAGGAATCCTCGAAATGCGCCGGCATCTCTCCCATTATTTCAAATGCCTGCCCGACTTCAAGCCAACCCGCATGACGCTGGTTACTTCTTTGGATATGGACGAACTGATGCAAACCCTGGACGATATCGAAACACGTTACGCAAATTTTTCATCCCCCGATCTATGGCAAATATCCTGATTTTACGCTTTTCCGCTATCGGCGACGTCGCAATGACAGTGCCGGTCGTCGATTCGTTGGCACGGCAGCATCCCGAAAACCGTTACACGGTCGTATCGCAACCTTTCCTCAGCCCCCTGTTTGCCAACTGTCCCGATAACGTGGAGTTTTACGGCGTCGAACTGAAAGGACGGCACAAGGGTATTGCGGGCATCCGGCGTTTATATGCGGAATTGCGGAAAAACCGCTTCGATGCGGTCGCCGATCTGCACGATGTGTTGCGTACCAAGTTGCTCCGTTTGATGTTCCGATTCGACGGCATGAAAGTTAAGCATATTGACAAAGGACGGCGGGAAAAACGAATGTTTATTTCCGGAAAACGGCGCCATCCGTTAAAAACCTCTACGGAACGCTATGCAGACGTGTTTCGTTCGTTGAATCTGCCGGTGACGGTCGTATTTCGTTCCGTATTCGGACAGGGAAAAGGGGATATAAGCAGTATCGAAGCCATCACAGGCCGCAAAAAGGGAAAATGGATAGGAATAGCGCCCTTTGCCAAACATCCGGGGAAAATTTACCCCATAGACCGTACCGAACGAGTGGTCGAATATTTTTCGGCGCAGAACGATACCACCCTCTTTTTGTTCGGCGGAGGGGATGCGGAAAAGCGGCTGCTTGAGGAGTGGAGCGCCCGCTATCCGCGTACGGTTTCAATGGCAGGCAAATGCCGCCTTTCGGACGAATTGGCGCTCATCAGCCATTTGGAAGTAATGCTTTCGATGGATTCCGCCAACATGCATCTTGCTTCCCTCACAGCCACGCCTGCAGTATCCGTTTGGGGCGCTACGCATCCCGGTGTGGGTTTTTACGGCTACCGGCAACCGTCCGATTACGCCGTCCAAAGGGACTTACCCTGCCGCCCCTGCTCCATCTACGGCAACAAACCCTGTCGCAGGAAAGACTTTGCCTGCATGATGCAAATCAGCGCAGAAGAAGTGATACGGGCATTGGAAAAAAGCATGGCCTTCCTCCCGCATTCATAATACTTTCTTGAGGAAAAAGTGGTTAATTCTTTTTTTGAGGTGCTATGGAAAACAATTCTTCTGATCTCCACTATAGTGCGAAGGCGCGAAGGCACGAAGGCACGAATGTAGAGACGCACGGCGTGCGCCTGAAAGCGCGAATGTAGAGACGCATGGCGTGCGTCTAAATGCGCTTTGGAGAATGCGGAACGTCCTGAAAGGACGTAACTTTCATAACCGCAGGTCAACGACCTGCGGTTATGAAAATCAAGTCCCTCCGGGACTTTTAAGAGGGATGGGAAGAAAGCGGGAAATAAAACACGGATGAAACACTCCACTGACCAATAGCACCTCAAAAAAAGAATTAACCGAAAAAGTTTTCTGCCTTACACGAGGAAACGACCCATACTGCATCGAATATGGCTACCGTGCCTGTGTACGGCTCGTTTTCATAGCATTTTCCAAAAGAGGCGGCTAATTCACCGAGTCGTCATTGGTTTTGTTTTCGGCTTCGGGCTGGAATACCCATAAATCCTCGTAGTAGTAGCCGCTTTGTCCGGTACCTATCAACACCAGATTATCGCCATTGGAGCCATATCCGGGGAACGACAGGGCAAAAGCGCCGTTACGGGTGAAGAAGGCCGTTCTTTGGATCCACACGTCTCCGGACACCAGCCGGTTGCCGCTGTACACAGGCGGTTCGTATTCCCAAGTGGTGTTTGTGTTTCCGGCTGTGATATAGCCTTTTTCGGTAGTGCCGGATCCTTTCATGGAAAAGCCTACGGCGTTGGTACGCAACAGTTTTTGGCCGTATTCGTCGTCGTAGTCGTTGTCTTCATCGTAGGATTTGATCGGACGCAGGGGTTCCCATTTCGTCCCGTCAAACCGTTGAAATTCGGAAACGTTACCGCTGGCATTCTTTCCGGTACACAGGTATACCCAGCCGTCGATAACAAAGGCAACGGCGGAACTTCTCTTTTTGCTGGGCGGATTGTTTACTGCTATCCATCCTCCGTCCGGATTGCCTGACGAAGGCGGGACGAATTTCCATAAATCCTGCAAATATTCTTTGTCTGCTCCCTTGGTGTAACCACCGGTGATGTAGGCTTCGCCTTTAAGGACGAACGCAGTAGCGTCGTATCGGGCGACGCCCGGCAGGGAAGCTATTTTTCTCCATGCCTCGGTAGTACCCTGTTTTGTCGGATCGTATTCCCAAAAATCATTCATGACCACTTCGTCGCCGTCCCATCCCGTGCCGACATACCCTTTGCCGTTGACGCTGAATCCCACTGCCCGCTGACGTCCCAAAGGAATCGAGTCGTTCGTGTTCGTCCACGACCAGCTGCTTACGCCATATCCGTCTTTTTTTACTTTCACCACCCACATATCGCGGCGCGGCGTTTTGTAACCGTTGTCACCGCCGCATACGTAGCCCGCCGTGTCGCCGATAACGAAAGTTGCCGCATAAGCGCGGGCAACACCTCCAAAATCGCCTGTTCCCGTACCTACCCAGTTACCAACAAGTTCTTCTTCCGAATCGCCGGAACATGCGGCAAAGGCCACTACTGCCAAACCTAAAATTAACTGCTTTACTGTCTTCATTAAAAAAACTGAAATTTTGATATTAAAAACGCATAACTATTGGCTTTATTGCACGTCCTGAATTTAAAAAATCTTAAATTCAGCCCTCTTGCAAAAAAACGCACAAATATAGACATTTTTATCGTTTTAACTATTTATCTTGTAAAAAAAATATACTTTTGCATGATTATTTATTTAATAATGGAGGATTAAAAATGAAGGATTCTTTTGTAAAGTATTTGAAAACAGCGGCAGTAACGGCCGGACTGTCAATAATGTTGTTGTCCTGCGACAAGGACTCGGACAATAACAACAATAACAATGTAACGATTAATAACTGGATTCTTGAAAATATGAGTACGTACTATTTGTGGGAACAGTATCTTCCCTCGCGAACGGACAAAAGCCTCTCGCCCGATGCGTATTTCGAGTCTTTGCTGTACAGCGAGGACCGCTTTTCGTGGATTCAGGACGATTTTCTCGAGTTGATCAATATGCTGGCAGGCATAGTAAAGGAAGCCGGATATGATTACTGGCTGTCACGAGTTACCGCTAATTCTTCTTCGGTGGCAGGTATCATTACCTATATCAAACCGGGATCGCCGGCAGAACAGGCCGGCCTGAAACGGGGCGATATTTTTCTTACCGTCAACGGACAACAGCTTACCGACACCAATTACGGGACGTTAACAAATGAAATGGACGCCAACCATACCCTTGGGATATATCGGGAAGGCGAATTGACTCCGGTAGCGCTGACAGTGGTCGAGTACGAGGAAAATCCCATCCTGCTGGATACGGTGTATGTGCAGGATGATAAAAAAACGGGCTATCTGATATACAACTTTTTTGCTTCCGACAACAACGATGGAACCATGTGTTACGACAAGCAACTCAATGATATTTTCGGCCGTTTCAAAGAGACAGGTATCGACGAGTTGATACTGGACTTCCGTTACAACTCCGGCGGAAGCGTTTCGTCCGCTGTCGCGCTGGCGTCAATGATTTCCGGATGCACCGCGCGGGATATTTTTTCAATCGAACAGTACAACGCCATCGTGGACGCCTATTTCCAAGAACGATACGGTAAGAATTATAACAAGATTCCCTTCATAGACGCCATCACTCTAACCGACAGTAATGACAAGGTGATTGAATCAACGCCGATCAATCATCTGGGCATGGAACGGCTTTACGTTCTTACATCGGGCAGGACGGCCTCTGCCAGCGAAATGATAATCAATGCGCTCAATCCCTACCTGAACGGCAACATTGTCCTTATCGGAGAAACCACCGTAGGCAAGAACGTAGGCTCCTTCACTTTCTATGAAGATGATCCGGTAAAACAGCAAACCAACAAATGGGGCATGCAGCCCATCGTAATGAGGATTGCCAATAAAGATGGCTTTTCCGAATATTCGCAGGGATTTGAGCCGGATGTAAAAGTACATGAACTGGATGATGACAGCCTCAAACCGTTGGGAGATACCGAAGAACTGATGCTGAAAACCGCGCTCGACCATATAGCGGGGAGATCCAGAGCCAGCCGGAAAAATTTCAGACGTTGGGAGCATATCGGTTCGTCTGCCGACAGAACAAAGGCAAGAGGAAACATCATAAAATCGCGCGAGGATTTTAAATACTTAAAGTAGCTG
>JAIRLS010000185.1 GCA_031259205.1 Bacteroidales bacterium
AGTTGATATAAATAACGGCTCATTTCGCCTGTTCGGTATTCGTCGTTTTTTGAAGAATAGAGCAGTCGCACGTTTTTTGCCCTCTGAATCAGGCGGTAAAAATTGTATGCCGAGATTGCTTCCAAATCGTCCCTGCAAGGTAATCCATAGCCTTTACGCAGATTATAAGGGATATACGATGGTTTATTCGTTTCGTGTGGCAGTCGTCCTTCGTTTACCGAAAGCAGAATGAGATTATCGAAGTCCAATGCTCTGGTTTCCTGAATATTCATTATTTGCAATCCTTTTACGGGCTCTCCCATAAATGGTATTTTCAATCCTCTGAAAATATCGTGTATTAGACTAAGAAATACCGGTTTACCTATTTCGAGATTTATGTCTTCAATAGATTTTTTCAGTTTATTGAGTGATTTTGTCATATAATATATGTATTCTTTCCGCAACGAGACCTGCTCGTCCGGATAAGCCGGAATCGTAGCAATATGAGTGAAAATATCTATCAGATAATCTGTTAATTCTCCGTATGATGACAGCGGGATGAATATTTTTTTCAGAAAAGCATTGTTTTCAAACAGAAGATTATTTACGTATATCCTGTTGTTATTGACAATGTTATCAATGAAATACTTAGTTTGTCCACTGCAAACGCCGGTTATGTAACTGTGTCGAAGTATGGCAAGTACGTCTTTGTAGTAAAAACCGGAATTATTTTCCCTGTAAGAGTTTTGCAAACGGATAAGTAATTCAGCCAAAGTGAATACCGGTGTTTGCAACAAAGGATAACCCAAAGTGATGTTGATGTCGCTACACTCGTCGGGCAATGAATGTAAAACGGGAATCAAAATGCTCTCATCTGTCAACACAATAGCTGTTTTCCTATCGAAACCGGCGTTCATGCTTTTCAATATTTCGGGAATGGCTTTTGCCTGAAGCACATCCGACGGCGATGCAATGATATGCACGTCTTTATCCGAAGTAAATTCCGAGGAAAGATAGAATGTCGAAGGTGCAGGATAAAGTTCGATGTTTCTGCGCAAAAACGTTCCGGCTTCCTGTTTTTTGTCGTTTATATAATAATCGTCATAATCCCAAAAGAAAATCGCTTTTTCCAATTTTTGCAAATACGAAAAAATCGCCAACTCACATTTGCCAAGTGCATTAAATCCGATAAACACGTATTTGTCCGCAATTTCCGGAATCGCGTCTTGCTGCATCTTTTCGACTACATCCCTGTATATCATGCCTGAATACGCTTGATTTCTGTCTTTTAAAACGGATTTGAACTCGGTATATACGGGTAACAACACATCCCAAATTTCGATGAACTTATTCTGTAAACCGGTATTGCCGGCTGGGTCAAAACTGTCCCAAAACTGCTGTATATATGATATTTGTTCTTCTGTCAGGAAAGAAAAGTCGCCTTCAAACTTTTTCTGCGATTTCAGATTCCGGAAAAGTAACTTTGCATCAACCAAGTATTTGTCGATATCGTCAAAATCGTTTAATAGAATTTCGCCCCAAAAGTAAAACTTGTCGAAAGTTTCAACGCTATGCGTATGTTTTTTATATATCCGGTAAATAAGCGTTAATAAAGAAAAGTCGTCGATTTTCTGCAATGCGCTCAATGAAGAAACGATTTCTTCGAGACTTGTGTAATTTGGCGACCAAATGGGCTTGTCTATCAACGCAGCCAATTCGTCAGAAAAAAACAGTTGGGCTCTTCGCGATGGAAAAACCAATGTCAAAGAAGATATCTCATCTCCATAAGTGGAGTACAAACTGTGCGCAACTGACTGTAAAAAGCTCATCTATAATACATTTATCATTGTCAATCCAAATCCTGAAAACGTGCAAAATATAAAAAAGCGCTCACACATAAATTAGTTGTAAGCGCTTCAAATTTAATCGTTTCACTTCGTGGGCCCAGCAGGGCATGATCCTGCGACCCCCTGATTATGAGTCAGGTGCTCTAACCAACTGAGCTATGGGCCCCTTCAAATTCGGGTGCAAAGATAATTATTTTCTCTATATCTGCAAAATATTTTCGGAAAATATTTTTTATGTGTTTTATTATCAGGATACATTCGATTGTGATTTTTTCGCTCGAGCGGTTCTTTCTGCTCTAATTTAGTACCTAACCGGTCAAATCTGTGTAAAAATTGGCAAAAGATATCAATAAGAAAGAGCGGGAATCGATATTGTAGGGAGAATGCTAAACAGTAAAAAAGTAAAGTCGCTTCGTTTGGGAATGAAGCGACTTTATCAAAAAAATCAAAGTTCAAAATCTAATTAACTGTTTTTTACAATTGAGGTCCGGCGCTTATTAATGCCTTACCCTCTGGAGTGTCGGTGTATTGTTCAAAGTTTTTGATATACTTTGTAGCAAGGCTTCTTGCCTTCTTTTCCCATTCGGCGACATCGGCGTATGTGCTTCTTGGGTCGAGAATATCAGACACGTTATCCAATTTTTTCGGAACCGTAAGATTCAGAACTGGAATCTTGACAGTCTCTGCCTTTTCGATAGAACCGTCGATGATTGCATCGATAATTGCACGCGTATCTTTCAATGAGATACGTTTTCCCGTACCGTTCCATCCCGTATTTACAAGATAAGCTTTCGCTCCGTGTTTTTTCATCTTGCCGCCAAGAGTTTGAGCATATTTCGTTGGGTGCAGAGTGAGGAAAGCTTCGCCGAAAGCGGGCGAGAACGAAGGAAGCGGTTCAACAATACCACGTTCTGTGCCTGCGAGTTTCGAAGTATACCCGCAAAGGAAGTGATATTGCGCCTGCGCTTCGTCTAATATCGAAACGGGAGGCAGCACACCGAAAGCGTCGGCTGAAAGATACACAATTTTGCTTGCATGTCCGGCTTTTGAAGGCAGCACTATCTTGTTGATATTGTAGATAGGATACGACACGCGAGTATTTTCGGTAATCGAAGCGTCGGAATAATCGGGAGTTCCGTCGGCTTTAACGACAACGTTTTCCAGCAGAGCGTCGCGTTTGATAGCTCTCCAAATATCGGGTTCGTTTTCTTCGCTCAGGTTGATAACTTTAGCGTAGCAACCGCCTTCGTAGTTAAACACGCCGTTATCGTCCCAGCCATGTTCGTCGTCGCCGATTAAATAACGTTTCGGGTCGGCGGAAAGAGTTGTTTTTCCTGTTCCCGAAAGTCCGAAAAATATAGCTACATCGCCTTTTTCGCCAACGTTAGCCGAGCAGTGCATCGAAGCCATGCCTTTCAGCGGTAAATAGTAGTTCATCATCGAGAACATACCTTTTTTCATTTCGCCTCCGTACCACGTTCCGCCTATGATTTGTTCTTTTTCGGTAAGATTGAAAAGCACAAACACTTCGGAGTTCAATTTGTGTTCTTTCCACTGCGGATTTGTTACTTTCGACGAGTTAAATACGACGAAATCAGGTTCTCCGTAATGTTCGAGTTCGTACAGCGAAGGGCGAATGAACATGTTTGTCACAAAATGCGCCTGCCATGCAACTTCCATGATAAAACGCACTTTCATACGGGTATCAACATTTGTTCCGCAGAAAGTGTCCACGACATACAGTTTTTTTGCCGAGTTCAATTGTTTAATCGACAGAGCCTTTAAGTCGTTCCACACTTCTACGCCTACAGGTTTGTTGATGTTTCCGTCCCACCATATAGTATTGTCGGTAACCGCATCCTTAACGATGTAACGGTCTTTAGGAGAACGTCCGGTGAAAACGCCTGTTTTAACAGAAATAGCGCCGGTCGCAGTCAATTCTCCTTTTTCAAATCCTTCATTTGCAGAATCTGTCTCTGCTTTGAAAAACTGTTCGTAAGTAGGATTATAGACAATTTCAATATTGCCGTCAATTCCATACTTTGTCAAATCTACTTTAGCCATTTTTTATTTTTAATTTTAAAATATTTATATTCTTATTGTTTCAAATTTTTTAACGCAAAAATTTCCGCAAAGGTAAGCATTATTATTTTAATTGAGGGAACAAAAAAAAGTAATATCTTTTATAATTGTTATTTACAGAGATATATAACTTCATTTCAGAACATCTATAGTACCTATAGTACCCGACGACGGACACGTCCTTTCATCATTATAAACACGGTAGAGTAGAGCGGAGAGACTTCATCAATAAGTCGGCAAGTTTATGAGCAGTGGCAACGATTGCAATCGAGCTCCATGTTCAGCGCATATTCGTCGATAAAAATCCCCCAAAGGTCTTGCTGTATTTAATTATTTCACACTCCTACTATTGTAATTGTTTTACCGTTCACCGATTCTTTTTTCATATAGAGTTTATCTTGCCAATTGACAGTCGAACGACGGTCGAAGACAACCATCCAGCCTTCGTTGCAGCAGTGCAAATCTGCATAACGGACGATTTGTTTAAGACCTTCTTCGAGATATTTCTTTCCGTAACGGATTTTTAACACTATCGGATATTTTTGATTTTCGTATATCAGGCAGATGTCGAGACGTCCTGTTCCCGACGCCATCTCGCGGATTATCCGACCGCCGCCATTGATTCCGCCGACCGGCACGATGTAACGCAGTTCATTCCGCGACTTGGCGTAAACGGTCTGGACGCCGTGTTCGTACTGGGATTTCATCCATGCGGGGTCTAAATTTTTATCGAGCGGGACGCCGCCGGTCGCCGCCTGAGAGGACAAAACCGGCAAGGACTTTTCCATTGCCGGTATTTGACCTGCAATCAATCCGGATGTAAGGGTAACGCCGCTTTTACGGATAAAATTTCTTCGTGATATATAGTTCACTTGCAATTTTGATAATTAAATCTATGCTTCATGCTTCATCGTTGTTGTTCTTTTTTCCTGCATGGATACGTCCGAGATGTTGTGCGAGTTTGTTTTTATACTCTGTCGCATGGGCATTGTATTCGGCAACAAAACCGGGTACGAAATCTTTACCGTAGAGGTTAATCATTGCGTCGATACGGTCGGTGATTTGCTGATAGATGGCGTCTAATTCGCGTCGCGTCTGCCTGACGATAAGGTCTGTTTGTTTCGACGTTTCAACATTGCGTGCGTCGAGCAATGCGGCAAGTGCGTTGGCCGCCTGCTCATGCGCCGCTATCCATGGTTCGAGAGCGAGCGCAGCCAGGTCGTCGGGTCTCGCCCGCAAGTCTTGCAGGAGGTTGAACGACGAACCTAATTCCTGACGGTAAGCCTCTTTCCCGATATTGCCATAGTGGTCGAAGACAATCATCATATTCTCTGCCGCACGCCGTACCTCCGAATTGAAATGATTCATGCACGAATGTGTATATCCGTGCATGCCCGAAAAACTACGATCAAACTCCTGGTCGGCAAGAGCGATACGCTCTGTCTCCGCGCTTTTTTGGATACGTTCTAACGCCGCATCCAAATCGGAAAGTTTAGACCGGAAAGGAAGAATAAACGGCTCTATCCCCAGCGCCGAAACGCCGTATTTAGTATAAAGCCCATCGTTTTCAGTGTGAAAACGGAAATGTTGCTCGTTCGGAAGAGCCCGTGTTGTTACCCGAACTAATTTTTCATTAATTGATTCCATTTGAATTTAATTTTAGAAGATTTATATTTATTCTTATTTACATACGGGTACAAGTCTGCCGACAGTTGCGGGGAACTTGTACCATACGGGTACAAGTCTGCCGACGGTAGCGAGGATGTGTCGCATACTGCAATTGATGTCCCACCGCTTTTCCTGATAAAATTTCTTCTCAATATTGAGTTCATTATTACATGTCTTTATTAAAAAATGTCACGTAAAATAAGACACAAAGATAACATTATTTTTCAGAAAAAGAACAACCAAAAAACACGGTTAATTCTTTTATTGAGGTGCTATTGGTCAGTGGACTGTTCCATCCGTGTTTTGTTTCCCGCTTTCTTCCCCATCCCGCCTAAAAATCCTTTGACTGCGTCGATTTTCAATTCAGGACGTTCCTCATTCTCCAAAGCGGATGGCTTTCGCGTTTTCAGGCGAAAGCCTTTCGCCTCTACGTAGTGGAGGGCAGAAGAATTGCTTTTCATAGCGCCTCAATAAAAGAATTAACCTCAAATTACAAAAAACTTTTTTACTTTTGTGGTTTTCAATTTCCGTTTCATAAGTGAATCCGTCAAAAGTTCTTCACATCAAAATCATACGCTGGGTTACGGAAAACATTCCGCACCAGCGACTGATCCTCCTGTTAAGTTTTACCATCGGGGTGCTGACAGGCTTGTCTGCCGTATTGCTAAAAACGACCGTTCATGTGCTAACGCGCTTTTTTACGGATACCATCAGGGAAACTTCCGCTAACTGGCTGTATTTTGTCTTTCCGTTTGCCGGTATATTGCTGACGGTATTGTTTGTTAATTTTTTCATAAAAGAAGATATTGTTCACGGTATTACGCGCATATTATTTGCCATTTCAAAGAAGAACAGCAGACTGTTGCCGCACAACATGTATTCGTCTATCATAGGATCCTCGTTGACGGTGGGTTTGGGAGGGTCTGTGGGACTGGAGTCGCCTATTGTGCTTACCGGTTCGGCCATCGGTTCTAACCTTGGGCAGTGGTTTCGGATGAATTATAAAACGACCACGCTGTTGATAGGATGCGGCGCGGCAGGAGCCATCGGCGGCATTTTCTCGGCTCCGGTAGCAGCGGTTGTTTTCTCCCTCGAAGTGCTGATGCTTGACTTGACAATCGGTTCCATCATTCCGCTGCTGATTTCCGCCATCACTGCAACGGCCGTATCGTGGTTGCTGATGGGGGAAGGCGTAGTTTTTTCCTTTACGGTGATGGATCCGCTCATTCTCCACAACCTGCCTTATTATGTAGTGCTTGGCCTGTTTACCGGCTTCATCTCCATTTATTTCACGAGAATTACCAAATACATCGAACGGCTAATGGGGAAACTTGGAAAAATCTATTTCCGGTGGGACAGGGAAAGAAAGAGATGGGTAAGAGAGGAGATTACAGGGAGAAAGACATTGATCATCCAGCGTTTGCTGGTGGGCAGTTTCATTGTAGGATGGCTGGTTTTCCTTTGTCCGCCGCTTTTCGGCGAAGGATATGAGGCGCTGACCATGATTTTGAGCGAACGTTCCGCCGATCTGCTGGACGGCAGTATTTTTTCACCTCTCAAAGACGAGCAGTTGTGGCTGCTGGTGTTTTTGTCGCTGGTGCTGCTGCTGAAAGTCATCGCCATGGCGGTTACCACCGGCAGCGGCGGCGTGGGCGGCATTTTTGCGCCTACACTGTTTACGGGCGGCGTATCGGGTTTTATCCTTGCCAACATCATCAATCAAATTCCTGTTTTCTCGGTAAGCGAGAACAATTTCGTGATGGCAGGCATGGCCGGACTGATGGCCGGCGTGATGCACGCTCCGCTTACGGCCATTTTCCTGATTACCGATATTACGGGCGGTCACGGGCTTTTTTTACCCATCGCCTTCACAGCGGCGTTCTCCTTCATCATGTCGCAGTATATTGAGCCTCATTCCATCTATACCAGCCGGTTGGCCGCCCGGGGCGAACTGATCACCCATGACAAGGACAAAGCCATTCTCACGCTGCTGAAAACCAACAAACTCATCGAGAAGGATTTCATTACCATCAGCCCCTACGATACGCTGGGCGACCTGGTGAAATGCATCTCCAAATCGAAGCGCAACATCTTCCCTGTAGTGGACGGCAACGGGAAATTCGTCGGCGTGGTACTGCTGGACAATATCCGCGACATCATTTTCGAACCGGAACATTACAGGACGATCAGTGTGTCGGGACTGATGACGCCCGCGCCAACACTGATAGAAGCCGGCGAAACCATGGAAACCGTGATGAACAAGTTTGAGAAATCAGGTGCATGGAATCTGCCGGTAGTAGAAGCCGGCACATATATCGGATTCCTGTCCAAATCCAAAATTTTCTCATCCTACCGGAACCTGTTGCAGCAATTTTATGCGGAATAAACCGGCGGCCACATCAGAAAACAAATTACCGCCGACGAAAAAAAAAATGTCATGCGTTTTGATTCTTGAATATTTTTTTGTTCTTTTGTCATTGAATTAGGATTTTGTCAATCGCTATGGAAGAAAGTATTAAGCGCTTTTTTTTCACGTCGTTAGGTGTTTTTTTATTGATGACCGCAGTTTCATCAATACTTTTTTCACAGTTGTGGATGGATTTTCCGGGACGTGTTGCAGGTATAGGCGTCATTTGGGTGGTTACCGTGTTTTTTCACAGCCGGTTGTTAAAAGCCGTAAAGAAAAATCCGGAAGTATTCAGCCGGTTTTACCTGATGCAAACAGGTATCAAGCTGTTGTTTTACATCATGTGCGTTGTAGGGTATTTTTTGCTTTTCAAGGCATCTGCGTTGCGGTTTGCACTGCTTTTTATGACGGCGTACTTTGTTTTTTCGGTTTTTGAAGTGATTTCGATATTAGGTTTTATAAAAAAACATTCCCAATAAGATGGCACACTGGATAAAATATCTGTTAGCCTTCATGTTCCTGTGGAACGGCGTTGTTGTGAACGCCCGGCACGAAACGCCCGTGCATGGAGAGGAAAGCGACGAAGCCTTCCAGCCGGGCGAGTTCATCCTCGATCACATTGGCGACGCCTACGAGTGGCATATCCTGACGGTTAACGGACGGCACGTGTCTGTTCCGTTACCTGTCATTTTGTATAGCAAACAAAGCGGATTCCATGTCTTTATGTCGAACCGCCTGCACCATGGAGAAACCTACCGCGGATTCAGGATAGCCGCAGAAAATGAACCGTACAAGAGTAAAATTGTCGAACAGGCAACGGACGGCTCTTTCGTTCGCCCCTTTTTGGATATTTCCATCACCAAAAACGTGTTGGCGCTCTTTGTCAGCATAGCTTTCCTTCTGTGCATATTTTTGTCGGTTGCCAAGCGCTATACCGCCGGTCCCGACCGTGCGCCCAGAGGGTTGCAGGGCTTGGTGGAACCGGTCATCCTGTTTGTTCGCGACGACATTGCACGGCCTGCCATCGGTCGTAAATACGGCCGGTTTATGCCGTTTCTGCTAACCGTCTTCTTTTTCATACTGATCAACAATCTGATGGGATTGATACCTGTTTTCCCTTTCGGGGCGAACGTCACCGGCAATATTGCCGTCACGCTGGTACTGGCGTTGCTCACCTTTATCCTCACGCTGGGCAACTCGAACCGGAATTACTGGATACACATATTCAATGCGCCCGGCGTTCCGTGGTGGTTGAAAATTCCGCTTCCGCTCATGCCGTTTATTGAGTTCGTAGGGATGCTTATCAAGCCGTTCGTGTTGATGGTGCGGTTGTTTGCCAACATCACCGCAGGTCACATCATTGCCATCGGCTTTTTCAGCCTGATCTTCATCTTCGGTGCAAAAAGCGCAGCGATGGGCTATGCGGTATCGGCGGTATCTGTGGCCTTTACCGTCTTCATGTCGGTGTTGGAATTGCTGGTCGCCTTCATTCAGGCGTATGTGTTCACCCTGCTTTCGGCGTTGTACTTCGGTGCGGCGGTAGAAGAGCATCACAAAGAATAATTTTTTAATCACTAAATATCTATATTATGTTACTTACAGTTATTTTACAGGCAGCAGCCAACGTGGCGCTGGCGAAGTTAGGCGCAGGCATCGGAGCGGGCATCGCTGCCGTTGGAGCGGGTATCGGTATCGGACGCATCGGCGGGTCGGCAATGGAAGCCATTGCACGGCAGCCGGAGTCGGTAGGCGACATTCGTTCCAACATGATTGTAGCCGCAGCGCTTATCGAAGGAGTAGCTTTCTTTGCCATCGTGCTGTGTCTGCTGGTGCTTTTCATAAAGTAGAGAAGCCGGAACCTTAATACCGGTATGATTCATGCGGTTGGCTGAACATACCGGTTTTTCAGTTTAAAAGAAGGAAAACGCCGTGAAATACGGCATATTATGATAAAAAAGCCTCGTTATTAATAATCGAAAATATACCGAATGAATACCATCCTCTTTACCATTGCCACCTTATCGCTTATCGGCATTGTGGCGGCGGTGGTCTTGTATTTTGTAGCTCAGAAGTTCAAGGTACACGAAGATCCGCGCATCGACGAAGTGGCAGAGGTCTTGCCGGGCGCTAACTGTGGCGGATGCGGTTTTGCAGGTTGCCGTAACTTTGCGGAAGCGGCTGTTAAAGCCGACGAACTCTCGACGCTGTTCTGTCCTGTAGGCGGCAACACGACCATGACGGCAGTGGCGCAGATAGTAGGCAAGACAGTTGAAGCAAAAGAATCGCCGGTGGCGGTGGTACGGTGCGGCGGCTCTTTTAAGCAACGCCCGCGTACAAGTATTTACGACGGAGCGCCGTCATGCGGCATCGTACATGCCCTCTATACAGGCGATACAAACTGCCCCTACGGATGCCTCGGTTGTGGCGATTGCGCGGCAGCCTGCTCCTTCGGCGCATTGACAATAGACGCGGAAACAGGCCTGCCTGTGGTAACCGAAAACATCTGTACGGGGTGCGGAACCTGTGTTAAAGCCTGCCCGCGAAATATCATCGAGTTGCGACGCAGGGACAAAAAATATCGCAGGATTTTCGTGTCGTGCGTTAACAGGGAAAAAGGCGGTATAGCGCGGAAATACTGCTCGTCGGCGTGTATCGGTTGCGGTAAATGCGCTAAAGTATGCAACTTTGAAGCCATCAAAGTAGAAAACAACCTGGCCTACATCAATGCCGACGCCTGCAAAATGTGCCGGAAATGCCCGCCGGAATGTCCTACCGGCTCCATTCTCGAACTGAACTTTCCCGTAAGGAAAGTCGTTTAGATGCCCATCTGGAAAGCAGCATCCAGCCATGTTTCCACATCGAGCGGATAATGCCCTTCCGTTTGAATATCGGAACGCCGGAGTCCTAACCTGACAATGACCATGTTTTTGGCGGGTATCACAAAAATGTATTGTCCGAGAAGACCTCGGGCATAGATAATGTCGGTGTTATCGCGCTGCATCCGCCACCACTGATAGCCGTAAAAATCGACAGTTTGTCCCGTATCCCCGTCTTTAAGCCAGGTAGCCGGTTGCGTTGCTTCGTTGATAAAGGATTCCGACACAACCTGAATGCCATTCCATTTTCCGCGATTGAGAATCAGTTGGCCGATGCGTGCAAAATCGCGGGCATTGGAGTTAAAACAGCAATAAGCTTTTTCCACCCCGTCTTGACGGTCAAGACTCCACATCGCATCGTGTTCTGCGCCGATGGGCGTCCATAATTTCTCGGAAGCGTACTCACTGAGGGATTGTCCGACGGCATTGGCCGTCACAAAGGACAACAACAGTGTTACGCCGCTTTTGTAACGGAAAAATTCCCCCGGCGGCTCTATCAACCGGAGACCCGATACCAATCCTTCGATATTTTCACCGTAGTAAGCCTTCGTAGTGATTGAAAACGGCGAGTTGTAAGCCTCGTCCCAATCCAGCCCCGAACTCATGGTAAGCAGATGCCGTATCGTGATATTTTTCCGTTTATCGCCGGCAAAAGGCGGGTAAAAGGTGGCTGCAGGCAAATCGAAGTCGGCAATCTTTCCTTCGTCACGGGCGATACCTGCCAGCAGCGCCACGATACTCTTGGATACCGAAAAAGAATTGACCGGGGAACGTTCGTCGTAGCCGTCCCAATATTGTTCGAAAAGAAGGACGCTATCCTTCGCTATCAGATAAGCCACCGTACCGTACTTCTCGAAATCGGGCAGGTACTGTGCCGGAATACTTTGCCGATTGTACCGGTCGGAAATTTTCCATGCCTGAGGCGAGCCTGCCGCCACCGTTCTATAAGCAAAAATCCGGCTGTCGTCTATGTCCGGAGTAAGATGTATCAAGGCGTTACGCAAATACCGGTAATCCGGAAAAGAAGTCAATACCAGTAAACCCGCAAAGACGATCAGTAAAAAAAACAGTCCCTTTCTTATTAAACCTTTTATTCGTATCATTATTTCTTTCTTTATTCATTCTTACTTTTTCCATCACCATCGACAAAGATACAGCCTTAAATCCGCAAATCTTCTCTGCTTGCCCTGTCGCAAAGCCATAAAAGCATTCGCTTTGCAGGGGGCAAAAACCCGCATATCTTTACGCCGTCAAACGATAATAAGACCATGAAATTTCAGGGGATAAAGATAGCATAAAATTTTGAAATTACACACAAACGGGTTAATTCTTTTATTGAGGCGCTATGAAAAACAATTCTTCTGACCTCCACGAATACACGAATGTAGAGGCGCACGGCGTGCGCCTGAATGTAGAGACGCACGGCGTGCGCCTGAAAAGCCATCCGCTTTGGAGAATGCGGAACGTCCTGAATTGAAAATCGACGCAGTCAAAGGACTTTTAAGAGGGATGGGAAAAAGCGGGAAACAAAACACGGATGAAACAATCCACTGACCCATAGCACCTCAATAAAAGAATGAACCTGAATTTTCAATTTTCAATTCATCGCAATTTTCGCTCGCGTGAAGTATAAAAATGTGAAGTGAGGTTAATCAATGATTTTAAACCGGAGAAACAGCAGGTATAACAAAACGCCT
>JAIRLS010000188.1 GCA_031259205.1 Bacteroidales bacterium
TACACTTTTTCGATGGTATGGTTTTCGGATAAAAAGCCGGTTACCGTTTGAAAGGCGATACCGGCCGCTTCTTCTTTGGGATAGCCGTACACGCCGGTACTGATATTCGGGAATGCGATGGAAGAGCAGTTGTTTTCTACGGCCAGCCGCAATGCGTTCCCGTAACAGGACGCTAAGTTTTGAGCTTCGTTGTGTTGCCCGCCGTTCCATACAGGCCCGACCGTATGAATCACAAACTTGGCCGGTAATTTTCCCGCGCCGGTAATCACGGCATGTCCTGTTTTGCAGCCGCCCTGTTTTGCCCTGATTTGTTTACATTCTTCCAAAAGAGCGATGCCTGCGGCGCGATGGATGGCTCCATCCACGCCGCCGCCCCCTAACAGTGTGCTATTGGCGGCATTGACAATAGCATCTGCTTGAATCCCGGTGATGTCGCCTTTAACAATTTCGATTCTTTTCATCTAAATACTTCCCGCGGTTTAAAATTGCGATATGAAGAAAGCCGCCGGAGGACACGGATTTTGACGTATTCCACAGGTCGAACGTTGAAATCCGGAGCGCGTGTCGTTACTTTGCAAAAGACAAGCATTTGAAATATTTTTCGTTACTTTGGAAGGGTAACGTTTATTTCTTGACGACGCTTTTGCCTGATTTTCTCCGGAAACAACCGGCAACGCAATGGCTATTGCCGGTACCGGTTGTATGTTACACCGGTCAGGCTTTTTCAATCAGCGCCACAGCTTCTTCGATGCCGGGAGTAATGCTCAACACCGTATCCAGTTGCGATATGGTGATCAGGCGTTCAATGGCCTCGTTCAGTCCGGTCAGGACGAAGGTGCCGGCAGCGTTTTTACATAGCCGGTTGGCAACAAGGATGGCGCTCAATCCCGACGAATCGCAATACCTGCATTTGCTCAGGTCTAATATAACGTTTTTTTCACCGTTTCCCGATATGACCACCAGTTCCGATTTCAAGCCGGGAGCGATATGCGTGTCTAATTTCTCCTGCAAAACTCTGATTAAGGTGTAATTAGGTTGTTGTTCTATTTTAAAATCCATGATTCAAAATATTTAAATTGGTTAATCTTCAGAAGGGGCTGAGTCTTCGGTCGGCTTGTTTCCGTCGTCAGAAGGCTCTTCGGTTGTTTCCTTTGCTTTGGAGGCCTTTTTCTTCGGTCGTTTCTCCTTTTCAGCGGGTTTATCGGTTTCGGCGACGGTTGGGGCTTGCTGCTCTATTTTGTCTTCACCTTCGTCGGAAACGATTTTCTCTTTTTTTGATTTTTTGGGAAGCTTTTCGGAGGTTTCACTGTCCGCTGATTTTTTCTTGGCCTTTTTCTCTTTCTCTGTCGATTCCATTTCTTTTTTCAGCGCTGCGAGATCGGTGATGTCGCCCAAGGTGGTTTTTTCGAGCGAAGCTTGCAATTTTTTGGCGGCCAGTTTTGTATCTTCGGCTGCCGAACGTTTGGATGCACCGGAGGCTTCTCTGTGCTGGTCTTCGTGGATACGGCTGTGCGACAGGACAATTCGTTTGGACACTTTATTAAATTCAATGACTTTGAAATTAAGTTTTTCATCCAGTTTGGCCGAAGTGCCATCCTGTTTTACCAGATGTTTAGGCGTGACGAATCCTTCTACGCCGTATGGAAGCGCAACGATAGCGCCTTTGTCGAAAAGTTCGACGATGGTGCCTTCATGGATGGAATCGACGGTGAAGATGGTTTCGAAGACTTCCCATGGATTCTCTTCCAGTTGTTTGTGTCCCAGGCTTAATCTTCTGCTGTCCTTGTCGATTTCGAGTACGACGACTTCAATGTTGTCGCTGATTTGGGTAAATTCGGACGGATGTTTTATTTTCCTGGTCCACGACAGGTCGGAAACGTGAATCAAACCGTCTACGCCTTCTTCAAGTTCGACAAATACGCCGAAGTTGGTGAAATTGCGGACTTTTGCATTGTGCTGCGAACCAACGGGGTATTTTATTTCAATGTCTTCCCACGGGTCTTTTTTCAATTGCTTGATGCCTAATGACATTTTGCGGTCGTCGCGGTCTAATGTAAGGATTTGCGCTTCTACCGTGTCGCCTACTTTCAAAAATTCCTGCGCACTGCGCAAATGCTGCGACCACGACATTTCCGAAACGTGTATCAATCCTTCCACGCCGGGGAATATTTCGACAAACGCGCCGTAGTCGGCGATCACAACGACTTTTCCGGTCACCGTATCGCCCACTTTCATCTCGGTGTCGAGGGCGTCCCACGGATGGGGCGTCAGCTGTTTCAACCCCAGGGCAATGCGTTTTTTGTCTTCGTCGAAATCAAGAATCACTACATTGAGTTTTTGGTCAAGCTCTACCACTTCTTCCGGATGCGTCACGCGCCCCCATGAAAGATCGGTAATGTGGATCAAACCGTCCACACCGCCCAAGTCGATGAAAACGCCGTAGGAGGTAATGTTTTTGACAGAGCCTTCGAGCACTTGACCTTTTTCGAGTTTGGAAATGATCTCCGATTTTTGCTGTTCCAATTCCGCCTCGATAAGCGCCTTGTGGGAAACTACCACATTTTTGAAATCGTGGTTGATTTTGACAACCTTAAATTCGGTTGTCTTTCCTACAAAAATATCATAATCCCGAATAGGTTTAACGTCAATCTGCGAACCGGGCAGGAAAGCTTCGATGCCGAATACGTCGACGATCATTCCCCCTTTGGTGCGGCATTTGATGTAACCGGTGATGATCTCGTCGTTGGCCAGCGCCTGATTCACTCTTTCCCACGAGCGCACCGAACGGGCGGTACGGTGCGAAAGAATGAGCTGTCCCTTCTTGTCTTCCGAACTCTCCACGTATACTTCTACCTTATCGCCCACTTTCAGGTCGGGACGATAACGAAACTCGTTCATACTGACCACGCCTTCGGATTTAAACCCGATATTGATGACCACTTCGCGCTTGTTCATAGCGATGACCGTTCCGTCAATGATCTCGTTTTCCCTAATGGATGAAAGGGTTTTGTCATACATCGCCTCCATCTGAGTACGATCACTGTCCGAGTACGGGTTCGGCGCGTTAGAATAGGTTTCCCAATTGAAAACGTCCAAAGAAACGTCTTCTTTTTTATTTTTTTTTATCTCCTGAACTACTTCTTCAGTGCCTTCATCTTCGTAAACTTCTTCTTCCGTTTCCGAAGCAGGCAAATTACCTTCAACCGGTAATTCTTTGTCTTCCAATTCAAATTCTTTTTCGAATTCTTCTAATTTTTGTGTTGCCATTAATAAAATTTGCGATATATATTTAATAAATTAGACATTATGTTGATAAAATTTTGAAGTGGCAAAGGTAAGTATATTTATTGAAATATTATTCGGAATAAATGATTATTTGGAAAAAACTTCTGAAAGTCAGATACGACAAGGTTTCAAAAATGTCGTAAATTCCTTTTCGGGAGGCGTAAAGACAGTAAAATCCTCCTGTTCCGTTTTTTTGGAGCACAAAATTATTCGTCAGTCCGCAATCCGGTTGCAGCGTTCCTCCGGAACGGTACGGCGTCAGGTCGAGTATAGCGGACAATGCAGGCAACGCTACATTTTGACGCATTGAAAGGCTACCGGAACGCGCAAGGCTCCGTTACTGCGGGCAGTTGAGTATGATAAAAGACTCTCAACAGATTGACGTCCTTTCCAACAGATCAATTCAACTCAACTCAAAATGACACTTTTTTAGGTTCATTCTTTTTTTGAGGCGCTATCGGTCAGCGGGCTGTTCCATCGGTGGTTTTGTTTCCCGCTTTCTTCCAATCCATCTCAAAAGTCCTGAAAGGCACACGAAGGCACGAAGGCACGAAGGTAGGGAGAACGTCTTTCGCCCTGCATTCGCACTTTCGTACCTTCGCGGAAGTCGGAAGAATTATTTTTCATAGCGCCTCAAAAAAAGAGGTCGCCGAAAAAGGGAATACTTATTTTCTTGTTTCCTGACGACGCCTAAGGTTATTTGTCATACGGTTGATAAATGGTCTGCATCACGTTCATCGGCTCGGGAATCCATACGCGGTAACGGAGCGCATCGTCCCAGGTGTTGCCGGCGGAAGCAAAGTCGCAGAAATGGATCTGCTTCGGATGAGCGCCTTCCGCGTCGAAGGTGCCCGGAGCCAGCGGAGCCGTGAATGCAAGCCATATCCCATCCGGTTTACGGACGGCGGGCGTCAGTTCCACGTAACCGTCTTTATCCAAGATACGGGCAGCCTCATCCACAAAGCCGTCTCCGAAACGGCTGTCGCGCGCCAGTACCACCGGCCCCCTGATAATAGCCGCCGAGCCGTTCTGCCGTACCACACGGGCGCGAACGTCCAACTGCAAGCGGATGACGTCGCCTTTTTTCCATGTGCGGTCGATCCGGAAATACTCGCCGGGCGTCACGCCGG
>JAIRLS010000312.1 GCA_031259205.1 Bacteroidales bacterium
GTCCGCTGACCGATAACGTCTCAAAAAAAGATGTAGACGTTTTTTTTCGTATATTCGCCCCTTAAATTGATCCATTTTTTTATTAGAACATGATGTTTCAACCAAATATGATAGCCGTAAAAAACGGACTGTTATCAAGAGCCGGCATAGCGAGTATCTTATTAGCGGCATTTGTGTTTTGCTGGTATTTCCTTTTGAACAGATATACCATATTGATGCAGGAACAGTCTCAAATGTTTCTGTTTACGCGCTCTTATCTGATGCAGCATTTGCACCAGCCGGGAGGTCTTGCGGTTTGGGCGGGAGCTTTTCTTACGCAGTTTTTTCTTTATCCGCCGGCGGGAGCGGGTATATATACGCTTGTCTTTTTTGCCCTCTACCGTGAATATCGTAAAACGCTGACTCGGTTATCCGTTTTTGAAAAATCAGCGTCCGTCCCATATATTCCGGCATTGTTACTCCTTCCGGCGATTGCCGGTATACAGTTTCGCGTCGGAATCGAGTTGAATCTTTTGGCCGCCCTTGCCTTTTTCAGGCTATTGGTTGCCGTTGTAAAATACAAATATGCACCGGCGATGATTTTTGGCGTCGTTGTGACGGGTTACATCGTTACGGCGGGAAATGTCGCATTGACTGCCGTCCTTTTCCTGATCTTCTGTTGGCAACGCAGGCCAAAGCGCTGTCTGATACGGATTGCGGCAGTCATTGCCGCGTGGTGGTCTGCCCCCTGGCTATTCGGTTATGCGCTGTATCCCGTAAGCGTCGATGGGGCGTATTGGCTGCACACGCCTTGGGACAAGATGTATACCGGTGTTTCCGTCTTCTGGAAAATTGCGTGCTTATCGGTCGTCGTTTTGCCGCTTGCGGGGATGGCGGGACGAAAAATCGGCGCAGGCAGGAAAATGGTACGGATCGCCGATGCGACCGTCATTGCGGCAATGCTCTTTTCCGTAGTGATTACACGCCGTCCCACTTCGGAGCGTATCATGCACATGATGCACAAATCCGGAACAGGCAATTGGAGCGAAGTACTGGCCGTATCGAAAAAAACAGCGACAGCCCCGCTTCAATGCTTTTACCTCAATCTGTCCCTGCAACAAATGGGCGCGCTTCCGGACAGCATGTTTCACTATGACCAGATAGGCGTTTCCGGATTGTTTCCGGACTTGCTGGATTATTTCCATTGTTCCGCAGCCGGCGACCTTTTTTACCGTCTGGGATTGATTAACGAACTGCGCCATTGCAGTTACGAATCAATGGTAAGCCGGAATTACGACAGAGAATACGACATACGCAGTGTAAAACGATTGCTACAATGTGCCGACGCCGCCAATGACAGCGCTCTTGCCGGAAAATACCGCTACCTGACGGGCAAAACCCTCTTCTATAAAGACGAATTATCGTCCGGCGGCGCAAAACACGACATTCCTGTAACCGCTGCCGGCGATGTCCTGCTGCGGGGAAACGACTCCGCTCTGGAAGCCATTCTTCGCGCAAATCCGCTCCACCGTCCCGCATTCGAATACCTGATGGCATATTACATGCTGGAAATGGACTACGACAAAGCAAAAGAATGTTTCGATACCTACTATGCCGGGCTGGAGTACCCTTCCCTTCCGGTACACTATGCCGAACTGCTCACGCTCTACCAATCAGTGAACAAATTAGACAATCGTTTTTATGACGCCTACCCTGTCCCTATGGCCGTCAGGGAACGTTTCGACATGATCGACGTCCTCATTCCTTACGTATTCGCCGACGAAAAAATCCGTCAAACCGTAGAACGGCAATTCAAGGACACTTATTGGTTCTACGTGGCCTTCCCGCTGATTGATATTTCACATACCAATGAAAATGAAAAAAAGATACCGTATTAAAAACCTTGGTTACGGGATAGCAACCTCCTGCATGTTACTGGCCGTATCGTGTTCCCGCGTGGAGCAATACGGGACGTCGGACGCTCTGCCGCACATATTCCCCGACTATGACGGCACAACGATTCCCTGCAATATCGCCCCGCTGAATTTCCGCATAACGGAAAGCGGGAGTGCGTTCATGGCGCGGTTTTCCGCCGGCGCGGATTCTTTTGACGTATATGGAAGCCGCGACATCCGGATCCCCGCCGGAAAATGGAAACGGCTCCTGCGGCAACATGCGGGGACGTCGTTGTCCGTAAGCATCTTTGCAAAAGAAACCACCGGATGGGTACGATACAAAAGCCTGCGGATAGCCATAGCGCCCGAGCCGGTCGACCCGTATATCGCCTACCGCCTGATTGAGCCCGGATACGAATACTGGGGAACAATGGGCATATACCAGCGTCATCTGGAGTCGTTCGATGAAACGCCGGTCATCGTGAATACCTTAACGGACGGCAGTTGTATAAACTGTCATTCCTTTTGCAACCACAATCCGCAGCAAATGCTTTTCCACGTGCGAGCGCAACATGCCGGCACCGTTCTTTCCAACAACGGGACGCTGTCGAAGTTAAACCTCAAAACGCCCGATATCCTTTCTGCCGGCGTATACCCCCGTTGGCATCCGCAGGGGAGGTATATCGCTTTTTCGGTAAATAAAACCTTTCAGGCGTTTCATTCCGCCGGCCGCCACCTTATTGAAGTGTACGATACCGCTTCCGACCTGATCATATACGACACCGAAACGCAGACGATCAACTACACCCCGGCCATACATTCGCCCGGCCGTTTTGAAACGTTTCCCGAATGGTCGCCCGACGGCGCCACACTCTATTTTTGCAGCGCTCCGGCGATGGAGATGCCGGACAAGTACGATTCCCTGAAATATGATTTGCTTAAAGTCCGTTTTGACCCGCAGACAGCAAAAATCGGCAACGTCATTGACACGGTACTGTCGGCAGCGGCGACAGGTAAGAGCGTCGCTTTCCCAAGAATATCTCCCGACGGGAAATATCTGCTCGTCTGTTTATCCGATTTCGGGACGTTTCCGATATGGCATAAAGACAATGATTTGTATCTTCTGAATCTTTCCACGGGCGTCCTTGCGCCGGCGGAAAACATAAACAGTTGCGAAAGCGACAGTTACCATTCGTGGTCGTCCGACGGACGCTGGATAGCGTACGGTAGCCGCCGTCTGGACGAGCTGTATACCCGCCCCTACATCGCTTATTTCGATACGTCGGGAATTTTCCGCCGGCCGTTTCTCTTGCCGCAAAAAATGCCGTCGAATCACTACAATGAATCGTTGAAGTCGTACAACATTCCCGAATTTATTACCGGTAAAATAACTGCGTCGCCGCAGGCGCTGGAACGCATTATCAAAGGAGAAGCCGTTAATGTTAAGCCGGCCGGTAAATAAACGATGCGAGATTACGATGTAGGGGCGAAAGGCTTTCGCCCCTACAAGACTTTTGAGATGAATGGGAAAAAGGGAACAAAACACGGATGGAACCCTCCACCGACCCATAACGTTTCAAAAAAAGAGGTAACCAAATTTATATAAATAGGGTATGGATCATTTCATTTGCCTCCGGCAGGCAGATATTCTTTCCAAAATTTTTCCATTGACAGGCGGAGGTGCAGCGTGGTATTTTCGCCTTCAAAGATGCCGTGACTGCGCATAGGGTAAGTCAGCAGCGAGAACATTTTTTTGTGCCGGATCAGTTCATTGATCAGCCGTTCGCAGTTCTGATAATGCACGTTGTCATCGCCGGTACCGTGGATCAGCAGCAGGTTTCCTTTCAGGTGTTTTGCGTAGCTGACGGCCGAGGCCTGCACATAATCCCGGTACGAACTGTCGGGTACGCCCATATAACGTTCCTCATAGGCGGCGTCGTACAGTCGCCTGTCGGATACGGAAGCCACGGCTATACCCGTTTTGTAGAGCTCCGGAAAACGGAACATGCAGTTCAGCGTGGTGGAACCGCCTCCGCTCCATCCGGTGACGCCTACCCTTCCGGCGTCCAGAAAGGGATATTGCTCCAGCATTTTCCGCATGGCTGCGGCCTGATCGTCGGTATTGAGAATGCCTGTTTTCCGGTAGATACATTTACGCCATTCGCGGCCTCGCGGCACGTTGGTACCGCGGTTGTCAATGCTCACCACAATGTAGCCTTCCTGTGCCAGATACTGATGCCAGAGGCTGCCGCCCGCCCACTGATCCTGCACCGTTGAGGAGGCCGGTTCGCCGTACACGTCGGCAATGACCGGATATTTTTTTGTACTGTCAAAGTCGGCCGGTTTCAGCATCCAGGCGTCCAGTATCGCGGCACCGGCGTCCAGCCGAATAAATTCCTTTTCCGGAAGATGCAAAGAATCATATTTCCGCTTGGTTTCGGCGTTGTCTTCAAGCAGGGAGACCGTTGTATTCTCCGGAAAACGTACCAGACTGTATACAGGGGGCGTCACCGTATTCTGAAAACTGTGAATCGCCCATTTTCCGGTAGGGGAAAACCGGTAGGAGTGTTTGCCGGTTTGTCCGGCAGGGTCTATTTTTTGAACTTTCGCCTTACCGTTTAACGAGGCGCGGTAGAGGTAACGTTGCGTAAAATTTTCTTCGGTAGCGATGAAATACACGAAGCCTTTTTCGGCGTCGATACCGGCTATTTCCACTACATCGAACGCTCCCGGCGTCAGGCAGCGGACGTCTTTGCCGTTGCGACCAACGCGGTACAGGTGTCGCCATCCGTCGCGTTCGCTCATCCATGTAAACGAGTCGCCGTCCAGCCAGCGGTTATTGTCGTTGACGTCCACCCAAGCCTCGTCTTTCTCGGTAAAAAGCAGCGAGGCTTTTCCTTCGTGCACCGTCCACAGATGATTAACGTTCTGCCTCCGGTTGAACTGATGTACAATCAAATCATCGCTTTCGGGGATATAATCCATTCTGGGCAGGTAATGGTTCCGGGCGTCGCCGGGAATATCAATCCATTGAGTGGCGCCGCCGGACGCCGCTACAATTCCCACTTTTACCGCCGGTAATGTTGTCCCTACTTTGGGATAAGGCAGGGGAAGGATGCTCGAATAAATGGAATCGACGTTGTTGATCAGGCGGAAAACGCCGGTTCCGTCCGTATCCGACTGCCAGTAGGCAATGTTTCTGCTGTCGGGACTCCACCGGAAGCCGTCACGGCAGTCAAATTCCTCTTCATACATCCAGTCGAACGTACCGTTGATGATCCGGTCGTTGCCGTCGAAAGTGAGTTGTGTTGTTTCTTTTGTTTGGAGATCCTCCGTATAGAGGTTGTTACGGCATACATACGCCACTTTACGGCTGTCGGGCGAAAATTTGGCAAACATCAGGGAGCCTTTCGGCAAATTTCTTCCCAGAGGATAATGTTCGCCTGTGGTCATATCCAGTACCGTGTAGTCGCCGCGCGTAGGATAACGCCACACTCGCCGCGCATTGTGGAACAGCAACATTTTCCGCGTGTCGCGGCTCCACCGGTAACTCCAGATGTTCAACGGTTTCCCGTCGGACGACAGCCATCCGGCAGGCGCTTGCACGGTGCGCCGTCCGGTTGCCGCATCATAAGCGACAATTTCATTCGCATGTAAGGCGCTGTTGTATTCTATCCGGCTGTAACCGTTCCCGTCCGGCGTCCATTCCACCGCAACGCTTTTTACCGGCAACAAGGCGCCGGAACAAACCGTTTCAACCGAAAGCGGCTTTTGTCCCTCCAGCCGAAAGGCCAAAAACAGAAAGAATAGTATCCAACATCGTTTTATCATTTTCAACATCTATTTAAAAAGGCCAAATATACATGAAATCATCGGATATGCAAAAATTGCAGACCAACAGAAGTTTTGTACTTTGTATTTCGTATTTTTTTAACCGTAAAGAACACGAAGTTTCACGAAGTTTTTTTTTACTTTGTGCCACTTCTGCGACTTCGTGGTTAAATCAAGTCCCTCCGGAACACTCATAAAAATCACTCAAATCACATAAATCACAGTTCAGACCCTAATTTTTCCTTTTTTTTAAACACTTTATTTTGACGCCTTTACACCCCTCCGCCCTCGCCATTTAATTTTTTTTAATCTTTTTTTTCATTTTTTTTGAAAAAAGTTTGGATTTTGAAAAATTCCGCTTTATATTTGCCCCGTTTTAAAATGAAAATCCAATTAAAAAAATGTCGA
>JAIRLS010000084.1 GCA_031259205.1 Bacteroidales bacterium
GCACAGATAAAAACGAGGCGTACAAAACGAAAGAAGTTGATTATCCATAAAATAAAAATCTGCGTTCCTCTATTAACCCTGCGTTATCTGCGTGCTAATACCCTTTTGAGACAGCCTCATGATCAAACACTACGATTTCTGCCTGAACCGTAAGTTCGACGCAGTCAAAGGCAGGACAAGGCAGGGCAGGGCAGGGCAAGACAAGTCCTGCCCTTCAGGCAGAAGAAACTTATGGAGAGGCTTCCGCAGGTCAACGACCTGCGGTTATGAAAGTTACGTCCTTTCAGGACGTTCCGCATTCTCCAAAGCGGATTCAGACGCACGCCGTGCGTCTCTACATTCGTACCTTCGCGCCTTCGCGCTATATGTGGAGGTCAGAAGAATTGTTTTTCATAGCGCCTCAAAACACGCTTGAAAAACACGAGTTTTTCATATAATTTCTTACAACAAAAGTAATAAGATTTAACCTCGGATTTTTTTCTGCCGACTTTATGCTTGCCCCTGTGAAAGTTTTGCCGGTTTTGTCCTCTTTTCGTCGGAAAGTCGCATCAATGGACGGTGCGTCTTCTTTCGGGCGAAGGACAGGCGCGGGCTTCGATCTCGAAAAGATTCAATTTCAACGAACGGATATCGAGGGGCATAGTTAAAGTTTGTTAAATTCATCACACACAAAAAGATGATTTGTATTTTTGTCTTATGAAAAAATCGACGTTGTACATAGTGGTCATCATTGCCGCCATTGCGCTTAGCGGCCTTATCGTCGTACAAACATACTGGATTCGACATGCCTATACGATTAAGGAACAGCAGTTCGAACAGTTGGTCAATACGACCATCAACCGTGTGACGGAAGATGTGCAGTCGTATGAAGTAGTGCAGGTGATCCATGAATTGGACATGCCTTACCCTTTCCGGCGCAACATCAAGCCCCAGAGCGCACAGAAAGCGCTGCTGGACACTATCATTGCAGGAAGAAAACAGATCGAAAACCCGCATCCCACCGTTTCGGAAGAAGACAAATTCGCTTTCTGGAACAATGCCGTCCGCGACTATTGGAAACCCAACAATATCGTACAGGAAAATTTCATGCAAATACAGTCGCAAATCGGAAATAATTTTTCCAATATGCAAATCAGCCAGTCCACCGCCATATTTCCCACGCCTTCGCCCTCGGAACGCAAAGCGCGACGCAAAATGCTCATCGAAGCCACCATCGACCGTCTGCAACGCACCAACTACCGCATCGAACAACGCATCGAACCCGATGTGCTGGACTATATCATCCGTTCGGAAATGGAAAAGTCGGAAATCAAACTGCCCTACGAATATGCCGTTTCCGGAAAAGACTGCAAAGACAAAGTCTATCAGTCCCGCAATTTCAAGCCCCAAAACGCCAAAATCTTTGCAGGCACGCTTTTCCCGTTCGACTGGATGGAAGCCAGCCCCTACTACCTGAACATCTATTTCCCGAAACAAAGCAACTACCTGCTGCGTAATATCGGATGGATGGGCCTGTCGTCGATCATTTTCACGCTGATCGTCATCTTTACCTTCTCCGCCACGGTTTACCAGATTATCCGGCAGAAAAAAATCACCGCCATCCGCACCGATTTCGTCAATAATGTGACGCATGAACTGAAAACACCCATATCAACCATATCGCTGGCCTCGCAAATGCTCAACGACAAAAGCATCCCCAATGCATCGAAAAATTACGACCACATCTCTGCCGTCATCGGCGACGAAAGCAAACGGTTGAGCCAACAGGTAGAGAAAATCCTGCAAATGGCCATTTTCGATCGCGGAAAAGTAAGGCTTAAATTCAAAGAATTAGACCTGAACGAAGTGATCAATCTGGTCGTGAGAAATATGCTCATCCAAATCAAAAACAAAAACGGACAGATTGTAAAACAATTGGAAGCGGAAAATTCGACTGTCGAAATAGATGAAGTCCATTTCACCAATGTACTGTTCAATCTGATTGACAATGCCATCAAATACAGCGCCGGAAAACCGGACATCACCGTGACCACCTTCAACACGTCCGATAAGATATGTATCCGCATCAAAGACAAAGGCATCGGCATCAGCAAGTCCGAGCAAAAACGGATTTTCGACCGGTTCTACCGCGTATCTACCGGTAACATACACAACGTAAAAGGATTCGGACTGGGACTCACCTACGTGAAAAACATAGTGGAAAGCCACCGGGGAACCATCCTTGTGGACAGCGAACCGGGACAAGGCACCTGCTTTATCATCAGTTTACCGCAAAAACAATAAAATTATTTCAATATGACCAAAATATTATTAGCAGAAGATGACGAAAATTTGGGAGAATTGCTCAAAAATTACCTCAACGCAAAATCGTTTGAAACAGATTTATTCGACAACGGCGAAGTAGCCTTCGAAGGATTCCGTGGCGGACGCTACGACTTGTGCATCATTGACGTGATGATGCCCATCAAAGACGGCTTTACGCTTGCGCAGGAAATCCGCACCAAAAACAAACAGGTGCCTATCATCTTTCTTACTGCCCGTTCCATGAAAGACGACGTGCTGGAAGGCTTCAAAATCGGCGCCGACGACTATATCACCAAACCGTTCGACATGGACGAACTGCTGTTCCGCATCGAAGCCATCCTGAGAAGAGTCAAAACCGACGACCCGTTCACACCGCAATTCTATACCCTCGGTAAATACACCTTCGACGTGCAAAAACAGTTGCTGCAACACGGCGACATCTCGCACAAACTCACCACAAAGGAATCGGAATTACTTAAACTGTTTTGCGACAACGCCAATCGAGTGCTCGAACGTAACTATGCCTTGAGAACCATCTGGGACGACGATAATTACTTCAACGCCCGCAGCATGGACGTTTACATCACCAAATTGCGGAAATACCTGAAAGACGAACCGAGCGTGGAAATACTGAATGTACACGGAAAAGGATTCAAACTGGTGAAATAAACGCTGCCGTCCGGGTTCATTCTTTTTTGAGGCCTTGCGAAAGAGTAAAATATCATTCAAAAATATCCGCAAAATCGGCAAATTCTCATGCGGAAATCGGCAAATTCCCATACGGCGTTTTTGAATGATATTCCGCTTTGGAGAATGCGGAACGTCCTTATTAAAAGCAACTTTAATAACCGCAAGTTTCCCGACAACATGGAGGGATAGCGCCTCAAATTAAAAATGATGAACATTGTCCGTAGGTAAAGTCATTTGACATTCCAAATAAATTGCAAAGATTTAATGTTATTTAACGCATTGATGAAAAATAGTAACTATTCAGGTACCTATAGCAGCAATAGTTCTTAAAGCAAGAAAAG
>JAIRLS010000145.1 GCA_031259205.1 Bacteroidales bacterium
TTCCAATCGACTAACGGATTGTTCATTAAACGATACATCGTATTCTCATCCATTCCTGAATGGCCTGTTTGATGCATCGCATAAACGCTCATTCCGCCTAACCGACTTAAAAGCATCGCTACCAGAACCAATAACATCGGTTTTCCCTGTTTCTTTGCTTCTGAAAATGGCTTTAACAGTTGCCCAATTTTGAACTGTCTTGAAAAAACGAGAACCCCCGTGTCCGTCTTTTCTTTTTTCGTTAGAATGCTTGTCAATTCGCTTAAAATGCTTATTTTTGTCCTCATAAGTGGTGATAGTTTTTATTACTTGTCTTTTTTTATAACTATCGCAAAGATAGTAATTTATATGCAATTATCACCACTTTTCCCTGTTTTTTATCCTTTATTTTCAACTATTTAAAAGGTGGGAAACTTGAATTAATAATTGCTAACAGTAGTTTTTCACCAGTACCCATGATACCTTCTTATTGGGTTTATCCTGTTGTCCAACAAGTTTTTAACCTCCGACAGTATTTTATCTGCCCTTGCCAGATAGCTTGCGGCCTGTTCGGGCAGTTTTGTTTCCAGCCATCGGTAGAGGATGTATGCGATGAGGAACTGCCTTATCTTTGCGTCTGCGGGTTTGGCGAGATGAAAGTTGAAATCGTCGGGCATTGCAAGAATCAGTTCGTAATTCCGGGCTTTGGTGAAGTCGCGGGCTTCGTAAAATTCCGTTTCCGCCGGGATTTCTTTTATATAGGCGGACAGGGCGGGGGTAACATACGAACGTGCGTCGGAGAAGAGTTTCCGGAAGAGGGTAAGGTATTCTTCGTCGAATACGATTGATTCAAACAGGCTGTTTCCTTCCTTGTCGTTTATCCTTTCGGCCAGGAGGGAAGATTCCTGTTTGACGTCCTGAAAGACGTCGTCGTGTGGGTAGATGAATATTAGAGGTTTCATTGCAATGGACTGTTACTGTTAAGCATTTGTTGTATTATTGGACTTGTTCCGGCCTGAATCTGCCCGCTTACGTCTCCGGGTACCATTGGCGGCATCTGTGCGCCCGCGGCAGCCTGTTGTGCCTGCTGCTGCCTCATTTTGACGGACTGTATCAGTTTGTCCGAGAAAGGGAAGGCTCCGTTTTCAAGCAGTTCGACCAGTGTTATTTGCCCTGCACCGAATATTTGCATCAGGAAATCGTTCATCACCATGCGGAATGCCGGGGTGGATGAGCTTTCGGTAATAGCGAGGTCGAATTCGGAGTTGCGCACGGTATCGGGGTCGTAAACCATGCTTTGGGGGTTGACGTCTTTCCCGACAATGTTAATATACCTTGGTTCGGAGTAGAATTGTTGAATCAGTTTCAGGTTTTTGTTGTCGCGCTCTTCCCTGAGTTCCCTGTATGATTCGAAGATTTCGGTAAGGGATGTGGTAGAGTTTTGCACCTGTTGCATGTAGAGGGATGCCGGGGTTCCGGCGGTTGGGGCTTTTCCCTGCAAGGCTCCCTGAACTCCTGAAATGTCTTCCAGGAGTTTGAGTTGTATTGATAGCATGTCGCTCACTCCAAGGTTGGTCGTGTTGGATACGATTTGCTGCGGCAAGGGTACTCCGGGTTTTCCCTTATAGACGATAACTCCGTTGAAAACGGCCCACTGGTCGGCAAAGTTTTTCGGGGTCATTCCTTCCGGGATGGAGTCTTCGTGTATGGCAAGCAGTCCTTTGGCCGAGGATCGGGTAACGAAGTCCTGCATCATGATCAGTCGGTTGATGTATCGCTGCTGGTCGATAAAGTCTGAAACGAAGGGGAATACCTGCCCGTCGAAGAAGGGGTAGACGCGGAATGAATAGGGGTGCGACTTGTGCCAGAATGGTGTTTCTCCTTCCTTCAATATGTCTCCGTGCGGTGAAAGGCAGTAAAAATACCAGTAGTTGTCTATGAACCATTCGTATTCGATCAGTTTCATGTCTTCGGGGGCAACACCGGCTGCGGCCTGTTCCATGATCCTTGTTTCGTTTTCGGTTTCCAGTGCTGGAGCGTCTTCGGTTTCCACCTTATAGAAATCGCCGGTCAGCCGGTCGTGTACCAGCAGCCGTTCTTTGCTTTCCTTTTTCCAGATTTCGATTACCCGGCAGCGGGATTCGTCGCGTGGGATGAAAAAGTCCAGGTGCTGGTTTTCGTCTTTTGTCAGGCTTTCTAAATAGGAGACGGTGCGTTCTTTGTTCACGTAACGGTATATTTCCCTTATCTGCTGTGCTTTTTGGGGCGATCCGGCGGCAAAAGCGTTCATCACGTCGTAGAGGCCTAAATCGTGGATTTGTCCTACTAAATGGCAGTCCCAGTGGCGCGGATCCTGCATGTGGTTGTCGAAGAAAAAGTAATTGTAGTTGACCGGATCCGTCCATACGTCGACTTTTCCGTTTCTTTCGCTGTAAGAGCTTTTGAAAGCGGCGAGTCCGGTAATCAGGAAGTACTGGAAGTTCGTGCTGTCTACTCCCCATAGTCGGTTGAGCTGGTATACGTACTGTATGGCGCTGGACATCATGTCGCCTTTTTCCTGTTCGTTTCGGTCTCGCGAGACGCAGATTGGTTCGGTCTGCTGGGACTGGAATACGCCGCATACCGATCGGACAATTCCGCGTATGCGGTTGTTCTGCAGGGGGACATTGCCCTGGTTGAGTATGGACTGCCGTTCGGTTATCCATCCGTTTCCGGTTTTTATCCGGTCGCCCCACTGGTCTTCGAAGGTGTACATTTTGTTGCGTCGGGCTTTCCTGCGGAAGTCGTCCAGGCTTCGCCATGCGGTATAAGCATCCAGGATAACGTCGTGATTCTTCCCGAAAGAGTTTTCTTTTACCGTATCTGTCTTTTCCCGTTTTTGCGGGAAATAGCGGGCGGCTATTTTGGGATTTGCTTTTCTCATATACTGAATTTTCCGCAAAAAAAAGCAATAAGTATTTTTTTTCAGGTCGTTGGTGTGAAAAAAAACAACAATTTTTTTCCAGGCTTCATTTTTTCACACCAACGACCTGATTTTGGTTTTCGGTTTCTTTTTTTTGCGGAAAATTTAAAGAAAAACAGTATGGGAAGTATGGCAGGTTGGGATTACCAAAGTATTATCGCCGGCGCGGGACAGGGAACCGTTGGAATATTGACGGGCCTGTACGGGGCATACAAGGCAAAAAAAGAGAAAAAGAAGATAGAAGATCTCCTCAATCAACAAAAAGCGGATAACCAGGCGTGGTACAACGCCAATGCGCTGGGCGACTACACACAGCGGGCGGATGCGCAAAACCTGCTGAGGAATTTGCGGGAAAATTTAGACAGGCAAAATAAAATTACGGCCAACACGGCTGTCGTCACCGGGGCTACGCCTGAACAGCAGGCCGTACAGAAGGAACAGGCCAATAAGGTGATTGCAGACACCTACGCCAATCTGGGAGCTATGGGGCAGCAATACAAAGATAAAGTTACCGACCAGTACCTCAACCGGAAGTATGCTATCGAAAACGGGCAAATGGGTATGATGAATGACAGTTTGAATAATTATTCCACTTTATTCAACAATTCCATGACGCAACTGGCGGACTCGTTCAAGACCAGCGGCGGTGGAGGTAAAGGTGGCTTGGAGGAAAAATCCTTATAAAAATTCACAGCAATGGATAGAGATTCAGAAGATAGATTGAACGACAACAGGGAGATTGTTGTCAACACGCCCACTCCCGCACCCGTGGAGACAGACAAAACCGTCCCGGCTACGGCGGAAACGGAATCATGGCTGGACGATCCGTATGTAAAGAAGCATTTCACTCCTGAACAGATAGAACTTGTCAGGGGGATTAATCCGGGTAATTTTCATCTGAAAACCTTTCTGGGTGCTTTCGAGAAGCCGCAGATAGATGAAAAGGCCTTGCGGCGCAACCGGACGCTTGGCGCTATTGGGGACAGTATGAAACTGCTTGGACAAATGTATGGAGTACATAACGGCGTAAGGATTGAAAGGAACGACCCCGACAAAACGCTTACCTCTTATTTTGCAGGCAAAGAGGATGAGGCGCGGAAACTGTATCAAAAGCGTCTTGAAGAATGGAAAAGGGGATATTATGGGGCCGGGGCGAATGATTACAAGGAAGCCTATAATTACCGGATGCATCTGGATAAACAGATGCGGGACGGGTTGATGCGTCAAAAGGAATTGGACAGGAAGCAAGACTGGCGCAAAGAAGATAAGGAAACGGAAGCGGGAAGATACCGGGATACAAAAAAACATCAAGAGGATGCTTTACAAGAAACGATAAGAAGCAATAAAGTCAGGGAAGGAATTGCATGGACGCAATCAAATTTAAAAGACAGCAAGGAAAATGACTTCATCTATATAACGCCCCGCGAAGACGACGCCAACCCCGATAAAAAAACACATTCCGATTTGGGCAGTGTACTCCCCATTCCGATGACGGAGAAAGAAATTGCGAGCTACGCAGCCAGTGCGGTACAGGACAGTACGTTTGTGAAAAATCATCCGGAACTGTTCAAGAAAATAAAATTGAAAGGATTGGGAGACAGGGAAACTTTAGAGA